>JAFAFD010000488.1 GCA_023423675.1 Pseudomonadota bacterium
ATCCGACCCCGTGCTCCGACAGATCGCGGGAAACTGTCGAAGGCGGGGTGGGTCCGGTGGCAGGGGTGTGAGCGCCATGGATGGCGCGACCAAGCCCCCATGGGTGAGGGCGCTTTGCTTGCGAAGCACTGCTTCGCAAGCGCCCGAACGCACAGCCGCCAGCGGCTGGGCCGGACCCCGGAGGGGGGTTCACGGCGTCCCTGCCACTGGACCCACCCCGCCTCCCCTCAGGAAACCAGCCTCTGCTGTTGCTTCGGCTGTAGCCGTGGCCTCTGCGGGTGCAGGGCTGCAAGCCCTGCCGGTACAAACCCCCGGCCGGGCTGGCAGAATAGGCGTCTCTGCCGTTATCCGAAGCCGCCGATGCGCCTCTCCCAGTTCCACCTGCACACCACCAAGGAAACCCCCAGCGACGCCGAGCTGACCAGCCACCGGTTGATGCTGCGGGCGGGCATGATCCGCAAGCTGGCATCGGGCCTGTACACCTGGTCGCCGCTGGGCCTGCGCGTGCTGCGCAAGGTCGAGCGCATCGTGCGCGAGGAAATGGACCGCGCCGGTGCCGTCGAATTCCAGATCCCGACCATCCAGCCGAAGGAACTGTGGGAGCAGACCGGCCGCTGGGAGAAGTTCGGCCCGCAGCTGCTGAAGATCAAGGACCGCAAGGAACAGACCTTCTGCTACAGCCCCACCGCTGAAGAAGCGGCCTGCGATTTCGCGCGCAGCGAGCTGTCCAGCTACAAGCAGCTGCCGGTCAACTTCTACCAGATCCAGACCAAGTTCCGCGACGAGATCCGCCCGCGTTTCGGCGTGATGCGCGCGCGCGAATTCCTGATGAAGGACGCGTATTCGTTCCACCTGCACGATGACTGCCTGGTGCGCGAATACGAGAACATGAAGGCGGCCTACAGCCGCATCTTCACCCGCCTCGGCCTCGATTTCCGCATGGTGCAGGCCGATTCCGGCGCCATCGGCGGCGATGCCTCGCAGGAATTCCACGTCATCGCCGATTCGGGTGAGGACGCGCTGGTGTTCTCCACCGGCTCGGATTATGCGGCCAACATGGAAGCGGCCGTGGCCGCTGACCCGGCACCGCGTGCAGCGGCCGCCGAAACCATGCGCAAGGTGGAAACCCCCACGCAGAAGACCTGCGAGGACGTCGCTGCCCTGCTCGGCCTCGACCTGACCCGCACCGTGAAGTCGGTGGCGCTGATGACCGAAGCCGGCTTCGTGCTGGCCCTGGTCCGCGGCGACCATGACGTCAACGAGATCAAGCTGGGCAAGGTCGCCGGCCTGGAAGACCAGCGCTTCGCCAGCGAGGCGGAGATCGCCGAGTACCTGGGCAGCGTGCCGGGCTTCCTCGGCCCGGTCGCCCCGGCCAAGGCCATCCGTGTGATCGCCGACCGTGAAGTGGCTGCCATGGCCGACTTCGTGGTCGGCGCCAACGAGGCCGGTTTCCACCTGGCCGGCGTCAACTGGGGCCGCGACCTGGCCGAGCCGGAAGTGGCTGACATCCGCAACGTGCAGGCCGGTGACCGCGCCGTCGATGGCGGCGAGCTGAAGATCGCCCGCGGCATCGAGGTCGGCCACGTCTTCCAGCTGGGCCGCAAGTACGCCGCCGCGCTCGACGCCACCGTGCTGGACGAGAACGGCAAGGCCGCGGTGATGGCGATGGGCTGCTACGGCATCGGCATTTCCCGCGTGGTCGCTGCGGCGATCGAACAGAACCACGATGACGCCGGCATCATCTGGCCCGAGGCGATGGCGCCGTGGCAGGTGGTGGTGTGCGTGATCAACCCGAAGGGCGACGCAGGCGTGGCCGAAGCGGCGGCCGGCCTGCTGCAGGAACTGCGCGATGCAGGCCTGGATGCGGCGCTGGACGACCGTGGCCTGCGCCCGGGCGCCATGTTCGCCGACATGGAGCTGATCGGCGTACCGCACCGGGTCGTGGTCAGCGAACGCGGCCTGGCCGCCGGCACGTTCGAATACCGTTCGCGCCGTGCCAGCGAGGCGGAAAGCCTGGACAAGACCACCCTGCTGCAGCGACTGCAGGCTTGACCAGAGAGACCGGGGCTTGCCCCGGTCTTTTTTTGCCTGTTTTGTGCGCGCCAGCAACTGCGCCGGACATAATCCGGTCAAAATAGACGCATTGGGGCCATCTGGCCGCCATGTCGCGACTGCCGATGTTTGTGCTGGGATTAATTCGTCATTATTCTGTCCCGCGACGCCACGGACCGGCTCGTCCCTGTCCCTAATTCAGTTTCCGGAGTAATCGTAGATGAGCATCGACCTGAGCGGCCTGTCGGCACGCGAGCTGGGCGCCCTGATCCGTACCGCCAAGAAGCAGCAGACCATCGTGGCCAAGCGTCGCCCGATCACCAAGGTACGTGCCCAGCTGAGCAAGCTGGCCAAGGCCGAGGGTTACACCATCGAGGAACTGTTCGGTGATGCCCCGGCCGCCCCGCGCGCCCGCAAGGCGACGAAGGCCACCAAGGCACCGGCGAAGACCGCCGGCCGCAAGCTGGGCAAGGTTGCCCCGAAGTACCGTAATCCGGCCAACCCGAAGGAAACCTGGACCGGCCGTGGCAAGCAGCCGCGCTGGATGGCCGAACTGACCGCCAAGGGCGGCAAGAAGCCCGAAGATTTCCTGATCAAGAAGGCGTAAGGCGGAATATCAGGTTGAAATGAAAGGCGCCGGCGAAAGCCGGCGTTTTTTTGCATCGTCACAGGGTTTTGCGGGCCGGCATCAGCAGGTTGCCGAACAGCAGGCCGGCCACCAGCGCCATCACCACGTTGAGCACGGTGAGGAACACGCTCTGCCCGGCGCCCACGTCCTGCTGCTGCACCAGGGTCAGCACGCCGCGCAGGCTGGTGCTGCCCGGCACCATCATGATGATGCCCGGCAGGCGGATGATCGCGCCCGGGCGCCCGACCAGGCGGCCGAACAGATTACCGCCGGCGGTCAGCAGCATCGCGGACAGGAAAATACCGGCCGGTGCACCCCAGGCGTGGCCACCGAATTTGGAAATGGCATAACCGGCCACCGAGGCCGCCATCACCCACGGATAATCACGACGGTTGGCCTTGAACAGCATGGCGAAAGCGAATGCCGCGGTCAGCAGCGAGCCCCATTCCACCCACGGCCCCTGCGGCCGCGCGGCACGGATCACCGGCTCCAGGCCCAGCACATCGGCCAAGGTCACCGCGATCATCGCGCCGACGCTGAGTTTCATGATGGTGGTCAGCGCACCGGCGAAACGCGCGGTACCCGATACCCAGTGCTGGCTGGCCAGTTCATTGACCGCATTGGTCAGCGACATGCCGGGCAGCAGCACCACCAGCGAAGCAAT
Source organism: Pseudomonadota bacterium (assembly GCA_023423675.1). Lineage (GTDB taxonomy): Bacteria > Pseudomonadota > Gammaproteobacteria > Xanthomonadales > Xanthomonadaceae > Stenotrophomonas. The sequence goes on from JAFAFD010000488.1 coordinate 3,345, forward strand.
GATGACGGTATTGAGATTGAGCGCGCCGATGAAGGCAGCCACCAGCGTGGCGACCATGCCGGCCAGCAGCGCGGCCAGTGCTTCGGCGGCCTCGCGGGTGGCCGGGCGGCGGTCGGTGACCATGCCCAGCAGGCCGATCATCAGACCAATGACACCGGCGGTGGCGATATCCAGCCACGGCAGTTTCCACATGCCGGCCACGCCGGCCGCGCCCAGGCTGAAGGACAGGATGGTGCGCAGCTTGCCGCGCCGGCCGGGATCCTTGTCCAGCTGGCGCAGCGCGGTATGGCCCTGGGCGATGCTCATGCGGCCGTTGGACACTTCCTCGGCGATGCGGTCGGCCACGCTCAGTTTGTGCAGGTCGTTCTCGCCCGGTGCCAGGCGGATTACCCGGGTGATGTCACTGGAACCGATGGCCTGTGCCGGATCGCTGAAGCTGAGGATGATGCCGGTGGGGTTGGACCACGGCTCACAATCGAGATCGAGCTGGCGCGCCAGGGCCACCACGGCCGTTTCCAGGCGCTGTGCGGTGGTGCCATAGCTGTGCAGGCGCCCGGCGATCTCGGAAACGAATGCCACGCGCTGTGCGTAGGTGGCCGGGGGCGTGGGGATCGTGTGAGCGTCTGCAGACATGCGCCGTAGTATTACCCACGCGGGGCCCGGCAGGAGAAATTCATCCCGGTTCGACGCGGCGCGCAGGGCGAAACGGTTATGCTGCGAGCCGAATGGCCCCCATGACCCCGAACCACGCCCCCCGGCTTGAACAGGACGCCCACGATCCCGGGCTGATCCGCCTGTCCGGGCACTGGACCCTGAAGACCGCGCTGGACGCGGCCGAGGTGCTGCGTGGTATTCCCGACACGTTGACCGGCATCGATGCCACCGGCATCGAACAGCTGGACTCGGCCGGCGTGCTGCAGGTGCTGCGCGTGGCCCATCGTGCCGATCTTGGCGAACAGGCCCTGCAGTTCCGTCCGGACCACCAGGCGCTGGTGTGCACCATCGAGGAAGTGGCCGACGACCGCCCCAGGCCCAAGCGCGATTTCGGCGTGCTGGCCGCGCTCGAACGCCTCGGCGTCAGCGTCCATGCCACCGGCCACAACATCAAGGCGCTGTGCAGCTTCCTCGGCGAGAACCTGGTGAAGGCCGCGCGGCTGGTGAAGGAACCGCGGCGCTTCCGCCTGACCGCCACCGTGCACCAGATGGAACAGGTGGGACTGGACGCGGTGCCGCTGGTGGCGCTGCTGTCCTACCTGGTCGGCGCGGTCATCGCCTTCCTCGGCTCGACCATCCTGCGCGACTTCGGCGCGGAGATCTACGTGGTCGAACTGGTCAACATCGCTTTCCTGCGCGAGTTCGCCGTGCTGCTCACCGCCATCGTGCTGGCCGGCCGCACCGCCAGTGCGTTCACCGCGCAGATCGGCGCGATGAAGGCGCGCGAGGAAATCGATGCGATGCGCACGCTGGGCCTGGACCCGGTCGACCTGCTGGTACTGCCGCGCCTGCTCGCCCTGCTGGTGACCCTGCCGCTGCTGACCTTCATCGCGATGATCGCCGGCCTGGCCGGCGGCATCACCGTCGGCGCGTTCGACCTGGACATCCCGCCGCAGATGTACATCGCGCGCATGCACGAAACGATGGAAGTGCGGCACCTGCTGGTGGGCCTGTCGAAAGCACCGGTTTTTGCCTTGGTGATCGGCCTGATCGGCTGTCTGGAAGGCCTGAAGGTGGAAGGCACGGCGCAGTCGGTGGGCGAACGCACCACCTCCAGCGTGGTGCAGACCATCTCGCTGGTCATCATCATCGACGCCTTCGCGGCGTTGTGGTTCATGCACATGGACTGGTGACATGAACGCATACGACACCCCCACCGACACCGCCCTGCAGGACGACCAGGGCCACGACCTGGCCATCCGCGTGCGCGGGCTGGTCAACCGCTTCGGCAGCCAGACCGTCCACGAAGGCCTGGACCTGGACGTGCGTCGCGGCGAGATCCTCGGCGTGGTCGGCGGCTCGGGCACCGGCAAATCGGTGCTGATGCGCTCGATCCTCGGCCTGCGCGTGCCCGACGAAGGGCAGATCGAGGTGCTCGGCCGCGACGCGCGCGCCGACGATGCCGAAAGCCGCCTGCACATCGAGCGCAACACCGGCGTGCTGTTCCAGGATGGCGCGCTGTTCTCCTCGCTGACCGTGGGCGAGAACGTGCAGGTGCCGCTGAAGGAACACCACCGCGAGCTGCCCGAGCGCTGGCACTACGAACTGGCGCTGCTGAAGGTGAAGCTGGCCGGCCTGCCCGCCGATGCGATCAACAAGCTGCCTTCGCAGCTGTCCGGCGGCATGCGCAAGCGTGCCGGCCTGGCGCGGGCGCTGGCGCTGGACCCGCCGCTGCTGTTCCTGGACGAACCCACCGCTGGCCTGGATCCGATCGGCGCGGCCGCCTTCGACCGCCTGATCAAGACCCTGCAGGAGGCGCTGGGCCTGACCGTGTTCCTGATCACCCACGACCTGGACACGCTGTATGCGATCTGCGACCGGGTGGCGGTGATCGCTGACCGCAGGATGGTGGCCAACGCGCCGCTGTCCGAACTCGAGCAACTGGACCATCCGTGGATCCAGGAATATTTCCACGGACCCCGCGCGCGTGCTGCACGCGGCGAACAGATCAAGAGTGCCTGAGCCATGGAAACCAAAGCCAATTACGTGCTGATCGGCGCGTTCACCCTGATCACCGGCCTGGCCCTGCTGGCCTTCGGCCTGTGGGCGGCCAAGTACTCCTCCGACCGCACCTGGCAGGAATACCGCGTGGTGTTCCGCGAGGCGGTGACCGGCCTGTCGGTGGGCAGCCCGGTGCAGTACAACGGCATCGCAGTGGGCTCGATCACCGAACTGAACCTGGTGCCGGACGACCCGCGCCAGGTCGTCGCGCGCATCCGCCTGAACTCCAACACCCCGGTCAAGACCGATACCCGCGCCAAGCTGGCCATCACCAGCCTGACCGGCCCGTCGATCATCCAGCTCAGCGGTGGTACGCCGCAGGCGCCGACGCTGACCACGGTCAACAAGGATCCGGCGCCGATCATTCCGACCACGCCGTCGGCGCTGCAGAACATCACCGATGTGGCCAACCGCATCGTCGAACGCATGGATCAAGTCCTCAGTGACCGCAACGTGGCCTCGATCAACGCCACCCTGGCCAACCTGGAAACCATCAGCGGCGGCCTGGCCGACCGGGACCAGGGTACCCAGGCGCTGCTGCTCAGCGCGCGCGATGCCGCACGCAGCCTGGACACCACGCTGAAGACCACCAACGGCACCATCGAGCGCCTCGACAAGAACCTGGTGCAGCAGCTGCCGGGCCTCATCGACAAGCTCGACGCCACCCTGGGCAAGCTTGATTCGGCGGCCGGCAATGCCGATTCGATCCTCGGCGAGAACCGCGCGGCCATCAACAGCTTCGCCAACGACGGCCTCGGCCAGCTCGGCCCGACGCTGAACGAACTGCGCGGCCTGATCCGCGACCTGCGCCGGGTCAGCGACCGCCTCGAGAACAACCCCGCGCGCTACCTGCTGGGCCGCGACGCACCGAAGGAGTTCGAACCCAAATGAGCCCGATGACCCTTCCGCGCCTGCTGCTGGCCGCCTCGGCCGTCGCCCTGCTGGGTGGCTGCTCGATCCTCGGCAGCGGCGACAAGAGCCCGGTCACCCT
>JAFAFD010000494.1 GCA_023423675.1 Pseudomonadota bacterium
TTTGTTTCGGGGGGGGCGGCCCGCGGGGCCCCGGGCGCGGGGGCCCCACGCAGCAGCCTCGGCTGAATCACTGAACGCATACAGTGCGCCCTTGCCGTCGTGCACCACCGCATAGTGATAGGGCGAATGATCCAGCGCAGCCTCCAGGGTACGGACCTGGGTGGCCGGGCGGCTGCGCTCGTACATCCAGCCTGCGCCAAGGGCCAGCAGCGCAATGGCCAGCGCCGCCGCGGCCCTGCGCTTGATCGCCCTGCGCTGCGGCAGCAGCGGAGCCACCGGGCCATCGTTCGCGGGGGCGGCATCCAGCGGAACCGGCAAGTGTGGCTCGAGCACATCGGCCGACCATGCCTGGTCGTCGCGTCGCACGGCGATGGCGATGCCCAGCACGTGCGTGATGTCATTCAGCGACAGGGGCTGGGCCTGCCATTCGGTGTCGTTGCGCACCTGCAGCAGCGGCGGCATATCATCGTCGCTGCAGCGCACCCGGAACGCACCTGCGCGTGTCTCGTCGGGAATGTAGAAGACGTTGTCGGCCTGCGCCCACGCAGTGTGCTGCAGGGTTCCCTCATGCAGTGCCCGTGGCGACCCCAGTGAAAAGATCGTATCTCCCGGCGCAAGGGTAAACTCGACCCCGTCCAGCGCGCCGGAAAGCACCTTCAGTTTGTAGACCACCTGCATGCAGCACTCGTAACGCGATCAGCGCGAATCAACCGATGCGTAGGTTGCCAAGCACGTGCTCGGGAAAACACAGAAATCGTTGTAAAAAAACACAGCAATCTACGTTCGTCACTGGATGCGCTGTTTCAGTGGCTGGCCTGGCGCGCCGCATGATAGATCGCACTGACCTTCTGCACATAGGCGCGCGTTTCAGCATAGGGAGGCACGCAGCCACCGTGCTTGTCCACAGCGCCTTCGCCCGCGTTGTACGCGGCAAGCACCAGCGAGAGATCGCCGCTGAAGCGCCGCTGCAGCCACGCCAGGTAGCGCGCACCGGCCTGCAGGTTCTGTGCGGGGTCATACAGGTCGGTAGCACCAAAGCGCCTGCCGGTACTGGGGATGACCTGCATCAGCCCGATGGCACCGGCTCGTGACCGGGCCTTGGGGTTGTAGCCCGATTCCACCTGGATGACGGCATGCAGCAGTGAAGGTTCAACACCGTGCGTGTCCGCTGCAAGGCGCAATGCTGCCTGCCAGCGCGAAGGGGGCTGCGCGGCGACGCTGCGCACCTGCACGCCATTGGCTGCGACGGCTTGGCGCGGGCGCGCCTGCCATGGGCGGTGCGGATCGAACGCCGCCACGCCAGCCACGGGATCGCGCGATACCTGCAATTGCCCCTGCGCATCCAGCCGCGCGTAGACCTGTGCGGTAGCGGGCGCTGCGGCCGCGCACAACAGCACCGCCAAGCCATGACGAATGCTCACTGTGCATGTTCCGCCACCAGGGCACGGTGCAGGTCCGCGACGGTGACAACCTCGGCCATCGCACCCGGCTCAGGCAGTACGCCGCCGGCCTCTTCCAGGTCAAGCAGGACCGCATGGAGGGCCAGCGAATCGATGTCCAGATCTTCGGCCAGGCGCTGATGCGCGCCCACCCCGGCCACGGAATGGCCAAGGTGGGCTGCGATGCATTCGCGTACCTGAGTCAGGGTGAGCGCGATCATGGCGTGCCAGCTGGGTTTTCGCCAGAGGCGAACCTGGAACCACGCACGATGCTCTGCCGGAGATCAGGATCGGTTGGCGGCATGGGTGGCGGCGGCGGGATCAAAGACACCAGTGGATTTCGTCCGGGCAGGGTGACCATCTCGGGCTCCCGTGCCGTGAACAGGGACGAGGCCTGCCGTCTTGAAGCGTCGACTGGCAGCGTGCCAGTGGAGTGGCCAGCCGCCTCACGTGCCGCGCCCCGATGCTCGCGCATCTTGTCCAGTGTGTGGTTGGAACGGTTGTTTGCGCCGCCGGTGTGCTGCCCGTGCTGTTGCAGATGGGCCGCAGTATCGCGCCATTCGGCAAAGTCGGGGTCGGCGACCGGCATGGCCGCCATCGGGACTGTGCCACGTTGAGCTGGACGCCCGTCACCCAGCCGGACGTCGGGCGTCTGGACCACGGCAGCACGCGGGGATGCGCTGTTCACATCCGCCCCGCCACGACGTTGCAGCGTCTGGGACACAACAGCGTAGGGGTCATGTCCGGCACTGCCCGCCTCCAGCCCGTCGCGCTGCAACGCCTGCGAAGCGTCATGCCACTCGGTGTCGGCCGGGTCCGGCGCAGGCGGCAGACCGCGGCTGCCGGCGGCCAGTCGTGCCTGTGCAATCTGCGCCGTGATACCTGCGGGCAGGCCATGGCCGGTCCCCATCTGTTGGGCACGCGCACGGGCGTACGCTGCGGCATAGCTGGGCAACGCTCCGGTCAGCACCACCTCGTTGTCATCAAAAGCCGGTCCTGCGTCGCGCCCGCGCAGGTGCTGCGCCAGGCGGTCACCCTCATCGGCAGCCATGCGGCCATGCTTATCCCAGTTGGACTGCATGTTGATGTTGGTCTGCGCCAGCTCACCGGTGTAGGCGCGCCACTCGTCCTGCAGCGTGTCGCCGCCTGGTTGCGGCCCTGCCCGCAGCGCCTGGACAGTGTCGGCATGCACTGCACGGACCGGCTTCGGCGGAACCGGTGGACCGGGTACGCGCGTGCGCTTCATCAGCCCAGCGCTGACCGATTCCTTTCCGTCGGTGGCGTCTGGGTTCTGCGTGCGACCAGCGTCCTCCCTGGTTTCCCCCAGCCTATTACGTACAGCCGCTGGCAGGTCAGGTAGACGCAGACCCTGATCGCGATCACTGCGCAACTGTGCGTTCTCTGCCTTCAGGCGGCCGATCTCCTCGCCATCGGCGCGCGCGCGGTTGTAGACATCGCTCAGCAGATCACGGAGATCGGCCGTCGGTGCCTGGCGCTGCCCGAGCACATCCCTGAGTGTGGAGAAGTCATTGACGATGCGGGTGTCCCCGCCGGTCACGTTGCCATTGCGCGCAATGGCGATGGGGGCACCGCCCTGCGGTGCGGAACCGGCGGGGACCGTCGGGCCTTGGTCGCGCCCCGGGCCGTCAGGAGTCCTGGGGCCGTCAGGAGTCCTGGGGCTGTCAGGGTTGTCCGTGCCGGGGGGGCTGAACCTGCCATCCAGCACGTACTCGGGCAGCTTCAGCAGGTGGAACACGCCGGCCTTGAACTCGTCGGCGTCCCTGCTGCCCAGCAGGTTCTGGCTCGCCCACCCTGCTGCAAAGGTGAAATCTTTGTGCAGCACATCGTCCAAGCGGATCCGCTCCACGTTCTGCTCGAACTTCTGCGACCAGCGCGCCTGCACGGCGTCGTGCAGATGCGGGGCGATGACCCCATGCACCAGGCTTTCCACCAGCGCCTCGCTGCCCACGGCCTTGTGGCACGCGGCCAGCGCTGCGTCAGCCCCCTTCATGGCCTCAACCAGTCGGTGCGACTCCCGGCAACCGTGTTCGAAGCCATCGGCGGCCCCATCCCTGCAGGCTGCCGCACGGCGCGCGACTGCACCCATCGCCTCTTCAAGCGCGCAGAGAGACTGAATGATGGCTTCGCGCTCTTGCAACGCAGCGGTGTCATCCGCAGACGTCGTTGCCTGCAGCACCTCCTCCCGCTTCTGCAGGGCGTGATGGATCGCCCCCATCACCGTCAGTTGGTTCATTACCCGGGTCCCAAAAGGCGCGCCCTCGCCGCGCAGGCGGTTCAGCGCGGTGCCGAGCTTGTAGGGGCCATCCTGGGACATCTGCTCAAGCACCCACAGCGTGCGCGCACGTGCACTGCTGTGCACGGCGTGCTGGTACTCACCGATGGCGCCCGCACCGCTGCCCACCGGGGCGGGAATCGCGCTGGGACCGGGCCCGTTGCCGAGGTTCTGCAGGCCACTCAAGCGGCCGTCCTTCAGGACGTCGCCGAGGTAGGAGGCACCCACCTGCATCGTAGGTTGGGTAGTAAGGGAGGGAATGGACATGACGACTCCGTAAACCGGTCTGCGCGATCAGCGCCCGATGTTGTCTGCGACCAGGCGGTCGACGCCGCCGTTCTTGTCGATGGTGGCGCTGAGGATTTCCACGGCGCGGTTGTACTTCTGCGTCGCTTCACTCAGCTTTTCCTGCAGCATCTTGCTGGCCTGGTTCAGCCGCTCCATGCTCAGGTTCTTCGAGTCCTGCCACGAGGCATAGCGGGCACTGTTCCAGGTCTGCCTGCCCTTGGGCGTGGTCGCCAACTGCCGGGCCGGGTCCAGGTCCATCATCACGGCATACTGCTTGGGTGACGAGCCGGTCTCCTTCACCGTCAGCCCAGGCATGCCCAGGCTGGCAACAAAGGCATCCGCGTCGGCCTTGCTCTCAAACGTCGCCAGGCTGTTCTCCGGCAGCTCGTACTTCGCAATCAGTGCATCCAGTTCCTGCAGCACGGCGGTCAGATCGAAGGTGACGTCGCCCTTGTCGTTGGCGTTTTCCATCACCAGCTTTTCCATGATGGCCGACAGGGCTGCGTAGAACTCCACGAACTTGCCCACCGCTTCCTGGTAGCGGGCCAGCCACTCGCTCTGCATGGCGCCCAGCAATGCAGAAATCTGCATGTAGAAATCACTGGCAGAGCCCCACAAGAGGCCGCTGGCGTCCTTGTCGTGCGGGTTGCTCATGATCTGCTCGGCATCGCCGAAACTGAACTCCGGAACTTCCAGCTGCAGATCCACCACCAGCCGCTGCAGCCCTTGCTGCAGCTCCACATTGGCGTGGGCCTGGGCCAGGCGGGCCTCCTGCACGGCCTCGGCGGACTCGCCGGTAGGCGCCTTGGCATGTGCCAGCAAGGCCTGGGTGAACTGCTGTGCTGCCCGCTGCGAACTGGCCAGCAGGGGCAGCAACTGCCGCTGACGACTGCGCAGGCGCAGTTCGCCCTCGCTGGCCTCGTGGCTGACGCTTTCGTTCTCCAGCGGTGTTTCCAACTGCTGGTAGTAAGGCGTGGAGATATGGTGCGGATTGATGAACGGCATTTGGGTCTACCTCACATGCGGCCGACGATGCCGTGGCTGGTATCGGCAGCCATGCGGATCAGGGTCTGGGCGACATCAGCAGCGGCCTGGCGGCTCTCACGCACTCGCGCCCCCTGCTCCTTCTCGTTGTCGGCAATCTTCTGGAACGTGTCGCTGGCGTGCTGGGCCATCAATCGCTGCGCTTCGGTCATTTCAGCAGAAATGCCCACGCCGGCGACGATCGTGTTGCCTGCCGACTGCGCCATCATGTTCAGCAGCATGGCCTGCGATGCCGGTACCTGTGCGCGTGCCATCAGTTCGGTGTGTGCCGCCATTGCCGCGGCGGCTTCGCCGGCCTGGGGCTGCGACTGGGCGACCTCGGTCATCTGCATGGTACGGCTGGTCTCACTGGACAGCGACTCGTGCTGGGTCTGGCTCACCTCCAGGCGTGCCTCGGAACCTGCAGCGCCACCGGCCGCCACCTGGGCGCCGTCATTGGCCACCTGCGGCGAGCGGGTGGACGAGGAAACGTGCGTGGTGCTCTGGCTGCTGGCATTGACCGCCGATCGCTCGCTGATCGTGGTCTTGACCATGCCTTCGCTGCGCTGGGTGGCTGCATTGACCTTGTTGCCGGCCTGCAGGTTGTTCTTCGCGCTCCTGACCTGCATGCCGGTCGATTTCATGCTCTGCTTCAGGCCCGCCGCGCCCACCGCGCCCGTCACCAGCGCGCCACCGATGGCGCCGCCCAGGTTCTGCTCGGCCTTCTGGATGCCCTTCTGGCCGGCCATTTCGGTCATATGACGCGAGCGCTCGATATTGCGCATGCCTTCCTTGCGGTCCAGCGCTTCCAGCTTGATCAGCAGTTCGCGCAGCATGACCAGCAAGGTGGTCATCGGGCTGTCCACCAGCCAGCGGTTGCCGCCGCTGGACGCCCCCTCACCGGGGCCGATGGCCGCGTCATCACGGGCCGCATCCGCTGCGGACAGCCGTGCGCTGCCCTGCTGGCTGGCCGCACCTTCACTGGCCTGGCGGGTCGCGTTGGCCTCGGTGCTGATCGGATCGTGGCTGCCCAGCGCCCGTTGCAGCGCCTCGCCCAGGCGTGGCTGCAGACCAGCCAGGGTTTCGCGCGCGGCGTCCGCGCTGACCGCCGGTGCGGCCAACTGCGGGCCACCGTGGCCGGCGCCGACCTGGTGCGACTGCGCCTGTTCCGCAGCCTGCAGCCACGGCGCGATCACGCTGGCCAGGGCGAGGACCACCTCGCGTTCTGCGATGGCCGACACCTGCGGGGAGGACGCACCAGCCTGGCGGCTCTGCGGCATCCCCTGCGGAATGACCGGCGATTGAATCTGGGAAATAGGCATGTCACGTTCCTGTTTGAAAGGGTGTGCGGTCAGGCGTGTGCGATGCGCTGGCTGATGCTGCGGGCCGCGCGGTCGTTGTCGCTCTGCATTTCGGAGAGGCTGTCGAACATCGACAGCACCAGATCGTTGGTGTTGATGAAGTAGTCCAGCAGGCGTTCCATCAATTCACGCAGGATGCGGCTGTCGATCAGGCCCAGCTCGAATGCGGCGCGGATCTTTTCGGCCTTGACGTACATATCGGCCACCACGACATTGCCGACGCCCTGTGAGGTCTGGTTGGCGAACTGCAGGGCATCGGTTGCCTTGCGTAACTGCCCGAAGCGGATGGCGAGCTTTCCGACATCAATGTCCGTGAGCCTGGAGAGCTTCCGGTTGGCCGAGTCGGAGAAGGTCTGCGCGCGCTTGTTCGCTCCCTTGACTGCTGTCTTGACCATGTCCAGCGACTTGGTCGCCGCACGTGATGCCTGGCCTGCCATTTTGCTGATCGATTCACGGGCCGACTGGCTCAGCATCTTCGAAGCTGCCTTGGAGACGAAGTCGGAGAGCTTGTCTGCCACTGCCTTGGCTACGGTCTTGATGATCGTCTTCATGGCCGTACTGGCTGCCAGCTTCCTGCTGATGAACACGGTGGCAATGATCATCATGGCAATGGCGATGACTGCCACCACGTCCTTGAGCTTGTTGACGATCTCCGGCGGTATGCCCATCGACTTCATGATGTCGCCCACCACACCGGCCACTGCCTTCACCGCCTTCATCACCAGGTTCATCACCGGTTGCAGCAGCTTGCCCATCACGTCCAGACCCAGCTCTTCGCCAATAGCAAGCGCCAGGCCGATGCCGGCCAGCACCATGCTGGTGCCGCCGGTGAACGGCGCGGCAACCACCGCCGCAACGGTCAGCACCCATCCGACGATCTTGCCGATGCAGCCCATTTTCTTCTGGGTGGCCTCGGCCTTGGCCAGCTGCTCCTCGTATTCCTTGGCACGGCGCATGTTCTCTGCCGATTTCGCCTCCAGCATGGCTTCCACCTGCGCTTGGTTGGCCTTCTGCAGGGCGGCGTTGACCTGGCCGACCAACTGCTGCAGCAGCGCCAGCATCTCTACCAGGAAGGCCTCGGCCGAGCGTCTTTCGGGACTGGCCTGCTCCGGCCTCTCAAACGGCGGACGCAGCGCAGCGCTTTCGCCCAGCAGTGCACTGAGCTTGTCCAGTGCGGCCTCTGCGCGGGTCACTGCGCCCTGGAAGTTGCCACGTGCCACATCCACCTGGGCCTGGGCCGATTGCTGCGCCGCCCGTGCCGCCTGCAACTGTGCACGCAGGGCCTCCTGCTTCTCCGGCGGGGCCGTGGCCAGCTCGGCCTCCAGACGCGCAACCTCGCCCTCAGCCGCCGCCAACGCCGCCAGCGCCTTCTCCAGCACCGCCCCGGTGGCGTCTACGTCGCCCTGTGCGGCATCCAGTGCGGCCTGGGCATTGATCAGAGCCAGCGAAATCGCTTCGCCCCGCGCGGCACGTGCGGCCAGCCTGGACTGCATGGTGCTGAACTGCTCCCTGATGCTGCGCTGGTCGTCAGCCCTCAGCAGTTCGCTCATGCTGGCTGCAACCAGGCCCAGCATCGCTTCAGGCGTGAGCCGGGTCGCCGTGGCCTGAGCCTGCTGCAGGGCCATGGCCGCCGCCTGTACACGCGCGGCATTGCCCTGCCTGAGCTGCGGGCCGTCGTGTCTGTTGCAGGCGGCCCCGGCCGCCGTCGGCTGGTCGTGCTGCGTCACTGCGCTGGCTTCCGCCAGCAACTGGGCGACCTTGGCGGTGATGGCCTGGATGCTGGCCAGGCTGGCTGCGCCATAGCCTGAGGCAGCCTTGCCTGCCGCTTCACTGGGGGCGCTGCGCAGCGCTGTGGGTGTCTGCTGCAGCAGTGGCACGTAGTGGCCGCCGGTTGCACTGATGCTCATGGGGTCTCTCTTTCGTAATCGTTGCCGCTGTCGGAACCGCTGTTGCCGCCCGCTGCCAGCGCCTGCAGATAGATTCCCGCCCGCTGCACCAGCACGCTGTCACTGGAACGCTGCTGCACGGTCTCGAAGCAGCCCTTGGCCAGTGAAAGCTTGCCCAGCGCCAGGTGGCACTGGCCGACGTGCAGCATCGGCCGCTCGTCGTCCTTCAGCAGCGTATAAGCCAGCGCATACAGATCGATGGCCTTGGCGTAGTCCTTCTTCATCTGGTGCACGGCCGCCAGCCCCAGCGCGTACTCGCCGTTGTAGAAGTCGTACAGGTAGAGGAAGCGGAAGAAGGTTTCGGCCTCATCCAACTGGCCGTTGCTGTAGAAACGATGGGCGTAGGTATAGACGCTCTCGAGCATGTCATCGCTGACGTCCTTGAGTTCCTTCAGCGTCGCTCCCTGTTGCAGGCCGTCGAACATCAGGTTCGCCATCTGCTCCAGGGTGGTATCGTCGATGCTGTCGGTTTCGGTTTCGCGGGTACGGGTGCTATCGGTCATGGGGGGTTCCTGCAGGCTGGAGCCACGGCTTCAGCGTGGATGTAGTGTGGAAAAAGCGAGCGAGGGCCGCTTTCGTGTTTCGATCACGGTGACGGCGGTTCTGCGTCGCCGTTGTCAGTGGTTGCGGCAGGCGCATGCAGGCGTTCGATATCGCGCAGCCACTGCAGCACCCGGCTGACCGGCTCGACCAGCGCACCGGAGACGAACCGGTAACGCTTGCCACGCGCGTACACGGCACGCGTCAGTGGCACATCGCGCACCACCGGCACACCCAGTTTTTCGGCCAATGCCACCACCGCGCGGGCACGTGCGCCCCTCTCGCGCACCGAAATGAACTGCAGCCCCGGGTAGTCCTCGTGCACGTAGATGCCCACCGCGAAGTGGGTGGGATTGGCCAGGATCATCGTGGAGCTGCCCACATCGGACTGCACCTGCGCCGACAGCTCATCGTTGATCTGGCGGCGGCGCTGCTTGATTTCCGGGTTGCCGTTGTGATCCTTGTTTTCCTGCTTGACCTCGGACTTGTCCATGCGCAGTTCGCGGATGTACAGCCGGTAATCCACGAACGCCGTACCCAAGGCCACGGGCGAGAGCATCGCCAGCAGCAGGGCCACCGCCTTCCAGCCGGTATCGCGCCAGATACCCATGGCGGCTGCCACCGGCACGTGCACCTGGGCAAACAGGACCGGCGCGAACACCTGCCAGGCCACCAGCACGAAGGCACCGGCCAGCAGCAGATAGAGCATTGCCGATACCAGGCTCTTGATCGACTTCATCGAGAACAGGTTGCGGAAACCGGTGACCGGATTGAGCCGGTTCAGGTCGATCTTCAGCGCTTCGTTGGCAATCACGCCCCGGCTCTGCACCAGCGAGATGGCCACCGCGCCAGCAATGCAGGCCGCCGCCACCGGAACTGTCAGCCACAGGAATGCCTTCAGCGCCTGGCCGCCCGCTTCGGCGATGCCCAGGTTGAAGTCACGCGCCACCAGACCCTGGTAGAAGCCGCGCAGTGCGGTCGTGGAGGTCGCAAAGGCCAGTGCAAGGCTCCCGCAGAGCAGCAGCGCAGTGGCGGCCAGATCCTTGCTGACGAAGCTCTTGCCCTTGCGGGATTCCTTCAGCAGGCGATGCGGTGTCGGTTTCTCAGTCTTCATGGGCGGCCGGCCTGAGCATCCGCAGGGCGTCGGAACCGTCTCGCAGGCGTGGTACTTCCTGCACGACCGTCGGCATGAGATAGATGAGCAATGCAAGGAAGGCGATGAGCGACTTGACGGCCAGCGAGACCGAGAACGCGTTCATCTGCTGCGCATAGCGCGACAACACGCCCAGCATCACCTCCACCAGGAACAGCAGCAGCAGTACCGGCAGTGCCATGCGCACCGCACCGGCCAGCACCGCACCGGCAAACGACTGCAGCGGCTGCAACTGCAATGCAGGCATGCCGCCCATCGGCACCAGTGCGTAGCTTTCCTGCAGCACGTCCAGCAGTACGCGCATGCCGCCGCTGGCCAGGAACACCATCACGCTCATCAACTGGATCAGATTGGCCGTTTCCGTGGCCTCAACGCCACTGACCGGGTCGAGCATCGCGCCCACACCCGCACCACGCTGGTTGTCGACGATCGCGCCAAGGCCGTGGAAGATATGGAAGGGCAACGCCACGGCCAGGCCGATGGCGGTGCCGATGAGCACCTCGACCAGCATCGCGCCGGTCATGGCCAGCATGTCCGTTGGCAGCAGCGCCTGCGCGGTCACCGGCCACATGCCGACCAGCGTTGCCAAGGCCACCACCGAACGGGTCATCTTCGAGGGCATCACCCCCGATGACAGGTACGGCAGCCAGGCGAAACAGGCGCCAATACGTGCCATGCCGAGCACGGCCGGAACAGACGCATCGCGTGCCCAGGCCACCAGGGAAGCGTCCAGCGCGCTCATCTGCATGGCATCAGCTTCCCAACGCGGTCTGCAGCGCCAAGCGGCCGAAGTCCAGCAGCGATGCACCGATCCACCGCGCCGCCACTACCAGGCAGACGATCACCGCCAGCAGCTTGGCGCCGTAAGGCAGCGTCTGTTCCTGCAACTGGGTGACCGTCTGCAGCAGGCCGATGGCCAGGCCGACCACGGTCGCCACCAGCACTGGGGCGGCCGACAGCACCAGGATCAGCAGCAGGCTCTTGTTGCCCATGAAGGAAATCATGTCCATGGCTTACATCGGCACGTCGAGATACTGCCGCACCAGCCCCTGCGAAAGCAGGCTCCAGCCATCCATGGCCACGAACAGGATCAGCTTGATCGGCGCGGAAATGGTGACCGGGCTCATCATCATCATGCCCAGCGACAGCAGCACGCTGGACACCACCAGGTCGACCACCACGAACGGCAGGTACAAGTAGAAGCCGATGCGGAAGGCGTCCTTAAGTTCACTGAGCGCGTAGGTCGGCATCAGGGCGAACAGCGAACGCTCGTGCGGCTCGAGCGCCGTCCCGGGCACGCTGCCATCGACGTGGCGTGCTCGCTCGAAGAAGTCCAGCAGCTCCGGATCGGAGTAGCGGGCCAGGTAGTGCTTGTAGCCATCCAGACCGTCTTCCAGAAACTGAATCACCGCAGGCACGGAATCCAGCGGCGCCGGCAGGTCGAGGTAGGCCTGGTAGAGGCTGCTGACGATGGGCTGCATCACATAGAAGGCCAGCATCAGCGCCAGCGCGTTGATCACCATGTTGGAAGGCACCTGCTGCAGGCCCAGGCCATTGCGCAGCAGGGTGAACACGATGGAGAACTTGAGGTAGCAGGTACCGGCGGCAATCAGGAAGGGCAGCATCGAGGCCATCGCCAGCACGGCAATGAGCGAGATGTCGTTGTTGATGAAGTTCATGTCCGTCGGGGTTGTTGGTGGAGCAGCACGCCCAGTTGTTCGCCCACCTGCACCAGCTCACCGGTGGCAATGGTCTGGCCGTGGGTACGCAGCTGCAGCCGCATCCAGGCGTCGGCCGGGAGCGGGAAGACGGTGCCGGGTACCAGCTTGGCCAGGTCGCCAACGGTCTGCGGCACCCGGCTGAGAATCACCTCCAGGGTGACGGGCAGGCGCGCGGCATCCAGGCCGACCGGGGCGCCACCAGCGGCGAGGGATGTCGGCGCATCAGCCGTTGCCGGCACGTCGGCCGGCATGTCGTGCGGCGCATCGTCGAGAAAGTCGAACATGTCATTCACGGTGCAGTTCTCCAGAGTGAAATCGAAAGTGAACAGCTTCCGGTCCGCGGCCACGCCGACCGGATGCAGCGTATCGAGCAGCAACACGGCACCGGGAGAGAGGCGGCGGAGTTGGCGCCGTGTCATGCGCAGGTGCGCGATACGCAGATCCAGCGGCTGTGCAAGTTCACGCAACGCGTGCGGCAGCGTCATTGGTGGCGTCGCACCTGCCACCGGTTCGAGCGCCTGCACCCACAACGTCCCATGGGTGCACTGCACGGCAGGCAGCGCTGCAGCGCGTGCCTGCAGAGGTGACTGCACGCCGATCACTTCGGCCCGTGCACCGGCCAGTACCGGCAGCGTCGATGCCAGTACCGGCGGCGTCGGCCACAGCGCGAGGAACGCGGACGGGTCGCCCACCACCGGCCAGGCAAGATCAGACAGCCCCGCAGGCAGGGCCGGCACCAGCGTCTCGGCGGCGACGAGGCCGTGCAGCGTCATCGCTGTGCAGGCCACGCGCACCTCCAGCAACGGCCCCGTGGCTGGCAATGGGGTTTTGACGAGCACCAGGCCAGCGGCGGCAGCGGTGGCGGTCAGCACCCCGTTGGCGACTTCGGTGGCATTTAGATGCCGCAAGGGCAAGCGCGGCAGCTTCACGATGGATTCTGCCGGCTGCGGCGACGGCGCCGCTCATCAGTGCGCTCATCCAGCGCGTCCATCGTCTCCACCGGCAGCAAGGCCACGTCTTCACCCAGTGGCGCTGCACCGGCCAGTGCGTCGGCGACCTGCCGGCTGCTCGGCTGCAGGTGCACGCGCCCCTGCTCCAGCCGCGCAACCACGGCATGCCCCGCGCCCCAACTGTTGAATGCAACGTTGAAATGGGTGGCCGTATCGGCACTGCGCGCCACCTGGGCTGCCGCCTGCAGTGCTACCTGTGCCTGCGCCCGCGCCTGTTGCCGATGGGCCTGATGGCCGACCTCCCGGTGCCGGGCCAGTGCCGTTGTGGTGGCTTCTGCACCGATGACATCGGACCCCGGCTGCGCGGTGGTCACCGGCACGGCCTGCGCGCCGGCGCCCTGTGAGGCCTCTGCACCGCGAAGCGCGTCCCGCGCCGGCTCGCTGGCATGGGAGGCACGCGTCTGTTGCATCCGTGTCGGCACGGCAACAGGCGCACGCGCTTCCGGCTCTCCTGCCATCACTGCCGATGGGTCTGCCGGCCGGTCCACGCCGGCCATGGCGTCCGAGACGGGCGGCGCAGCAACGACAGCCGGCGACGTCGCGGTGGACGCGGTCTCTGCTTTCACCACCGGCATGGCTGCTTCAACCGAGGTTGCCCTCACGGACGTGGCCGGTGGCCCGGCCGCGGCGGCCTCGCTGTCCACCCTCATTCCACCTGGCATGTGCGCCTCCGCCTGCAGCGGCCGCACCTGCATCAACTGCGACGCCAGCGCGGGCGCTGCCACGGGGCCCGCCTCCGCTGCAGCAGCCAGCGCCTGCAGCAGTGGCGCCTGCGGCACCTGCCAGGGCGCCGGCACATTGGCAATGGCGCCCAGTACAGCCTCACAGGCAGGCGTGTCCTGCTTCTCTTCACTGCGGGGCGTGCGGCCGCCCTCGCCCGCACGCTCCCTAAGGCGCTCGGGCAACGGCACCGGCGTCGCTGCCGTCACCGGCGGCACCGCAGCGGGCTCGGAAATCTTCATCGACATGCATGTTCCTCCTGGGCCTGCCGCTCCTGGCGGCGGCCACGTTCTCGTTGCTGTTGCCTGCGCAGGCGGTCCTGCACAGCAGCCAGGCGCCGCGCCCTGCCCTGCTGATCGCGTGAGTGGGCCTGCAGTTGGCGGGCCTGGTCGAGCGTCTGTGCCGCGCGTTGCAGCTGCTGCCCGGCCTGCTGCTGTGCATCCAGTGCATGTGCCCGCGCCACGGCCAGGGTGCGCAGCCGGTCAAACAGCTGCTGCCGCTGCAGTCCGTGCTCTTCGCACAGTGCACCCTGGTCCAGCATCTGCAGCGCCTGGGCCTGCAGTTGCCGTGCCTGCGCGCGCTGCTCGTTGCCACGCTGTTCGGCCTGCCTGGCCTGCACGCGCAGCCGCTCGGCGCGGCGCGAAATCAGGCCTGACACCCGCTGCAGGTCACCGGGCGAGGGCATCGAGTGCCTCCAACGCCTGCGGCCGCGGCACACGTTCCTGCATGTCCTGCTGCAGGAATGCATGCAGTGCCGGCTCGCGTTCAACCGCGCGATCCTGCTCGGGCTGGCTGCCGGGCTGGTATTCACCGATGTCGCGCAGCAACTGCAGATCATCCAGACGCGCCATCAGCGAACGTACCCGCGCCGCCGACGCACGCTGGGACTGGGTAGATAGCTGCCCGGCCAGACGGCTGCCGCTGCGCAGCACATCGATGGCGGGGAAGTGCCCACGCTGCGCCAGCCGCGAGGACAGGTAGACGTGGCCGTCCAGCAGGGATTTGACTTCCTCGCCAATCGGATCGGCCTCGGCTTCGTCTTCCAGCAGTACGGTGTAGAAGGCGGTGACGCTGCCGCGCTCGGTCGCGCCCGGGCGTTCCAGCAGGCGCGGCAGCGCCTCGAACACCGAGGCCGGATAGCCGCGACGCGCAGGCGGTTCGCCGCGCGACAGCGCAACATCGCGAAGCGCCCGTGCGTAGCGCGTCGCCGAATCCATCACCAGCAGCACGCGGCGACCCCGATCCCGGAAGAACTCGGACAGGCGGGTCGCCACCAAGGCCGCGTTGACGCGGGTGGAGGGAGGCGCGTCAGAAGTCGCCTGGACAATGATGGTGTTCCGCGCCTCCGGCCCGTTGCGCAGCGCGTCGACAAAACCGGCCACTTCGCGGCCGCGCTCGCCGATCAGCGCCACGATGCGCACATCGCACCCGGCGTTGGCCAGCAGCATCTCCACCAGGCTGGTCTTGCCGCAGCCAGCGGCTGCGAAGATGCCCAAGCGCTGGCCCTCGCCCACCGGAAGCAGCGCGTCGAGCGCGCGCACTCCCGTGGCAAAGGGCACGCAGATGGCCCGCCGTCGGCGGTAGTCCAGCGGCGCGCTGGCGACTTCGGCGTGGACGGTTTCCAGCGCTGCGGGCGCCTCGCCCTGCAATCGCTCCACCACCGTGCCATGGCCATCCAGCACGCTGCCCAGCAGGTGCTCACCCAGGCACAGGGTCAGCGATCGACCGGTGGGCACCACTACGATGCCCGGCTCCAGCCGCTCCGGTGCCCCCACCAGCGCCAGCGTAGCCAACCCGTGGTCCACGTGGGTGACGATGCCGTGCGCCAGCACCCGCCCGTCGGCCACCGCGGCACGGATCTGGCAGTGTTCATCCACCGCTACGCCCGGTAGGCGCACCTGCACCTGGCCGCTGCGCATCGACAGCGGCTGTGCGCAGGTCCGCCACAGGGGCAGTGCGGTGTTCATCGGCACGCTGCCTGCAGCTCCAGCACGGCCGCATGGAAGCGCTCCAAGGCCGACGCCAGCAGCGTCGCCTCGCGCAGGCAGGCCGGGTGCAGCACGCCACCGACCAGGCAGGCGTCACCTTCCTGACGCACGCTCATCGCACCGCTGTGCAGATAGTCCACAGGCGCCGAAGCAGCGCCCAGCAGCAGGCCCGGCGCAGGCCCGAAGCCATTGCCGGGTGAGACCTGCAGATGGCCCCAGACCGCTACGGCGTCCTCCATCGGGTCGATCAGCAGCTCGCCCACATCGCGGAAGTTCATCACCACCGTGGAATGGGTATCGAAACTGAAACGCTGCGGATCGCAGCCCAGCTCGCGCAGGGCGGCGGTGAGGGTGTCGTACAAGGCGTTCATAGGCTCCTGAGCACATCAAGGGTAACCGCGTCGGAAATCTCCGCGAAGGAAAGCACCGGCGTGGTGGGAAGGCGGCTCTCTATGAACCGCTTGACGAATCGACGGATGTCCGGCGCCACCATCAGCACCGCATCCGGACGCACGCGGGTGGCTTCACCCACGTGCAGGACGAACCGGTCAAGCAGGCTGGTTGCCTCCACCGGGTCCAGATTGAGGAACGACGCGCCCTGGCTCTGGCGGATCCCACTGCGCAACTGGTCTTCCACCTGTGGCGATACCACCACCACGGGCAGGCGGCCGGCGCGTCCGAAGCGATCACTGATATAGCGGGCCAAGGCTGCACGTACGTGCTCGACCAGCAGCAGCACGTCCTTCTCGCGCTGGCCCCACTGCGCCAACGCTTCCAGGATGACCTTCATGTTGCGGATCGATACATCCTCGCGCAGCAGGCGCTGCAGGACCTCGGCCACCCGCTGCACCGGCATGTGCCGGTAGGTTTCCTTCACCAGCTCGGGGAACCGTCGTTCCAGAGCATCCAGCAGGTGCTTGGTTTCCTGGATGCCGAAGACCTCACCGACGTTGCGCTGCAGAGCAGACACCAGCAGGTGCAGCAACTGCTCATAGTCGCTGCGGGTGCGTGCGCCCATGGCCTCTGCCTGGCTGCGCTGGGTGGTATCCAGCCACCGCACCGGCGATGCATCGCCAGCAGCGCTGACGCAGGTGCCAAGCTGCAGCGCCTCCACATCATCGTGCTGGCCCAGCAGGCAGTGATGGCCGGCGATGATCTGGCCGTGGGTGGCCGGCAGTTCGTTGACCAGGATGCGGACCTCATGCAGCACGGCCGATTCGAAGCGTCGCACCTCCAGCGCGGGCAACTGCATGCCGGTGGTGATGAACACATCCTGGGCAAGCTTCTCAGCCCAGCGCCCGGCCGCGCTTGCCTCCACCAGTGCCGGCGGCAGCAGCGCCAGCAACGGCAGCGTCTCGGTGGAAAGCTGCGGGTTGGCTGCATCGCCCGCCGCTGGCGTGCCAGCCGCACTACTCGTGGCACCGGAAGCCTCGCCGCCACGCGTACCCGCGCTGGGGCCGCGGCGCATGCGCCAGAACAACAGCCCACCCAGGCCAGCGGCCAAGCCGGCAAACACGGCCAGCGGGAAGCCCGGCAGCAGCCCGAGCGCCAGGGTTGCGATGGCACCGATGCCCAGCACGCGGTTGTTGTTGAACAGCTCGGTCAGAATGTTGGCGCCGAGGTTCTGGTTCTCACCGCTGACCCGGGTGACGATGAAGCCGGCGCTGATACAGATCAGCAGCGCCGGAATCTGCGCCACCAGACCATCGCCGACGGTCAGCAGGGTGTAGGTGTCCAGCGCCTGGCCGAACGCCATGCCATGCTGCAGCATGCCTACGGCGATACCACCGAACAGGTTGACGAACACGATAACGATACCGGCGATGGCGTCGCCTTTAACGAACTTCATCGCACCGTCGTAGGAACCGTACAACTGGCTCTCACGCTCGACCTCGCGCCGGCGTTGCTGCGCCCCTTCGGCGGTGATCGCCTCGGCGCGCAGGTCCGCATCGATGCTCATCTGCTTGCCGGGCATGCCGTCCAGCGAGAAGCGCGCCACCACCTCGCCGATGCGCTCGGAGCCCTTGGTGATGACGATGAACTGGACCAGGGTGATGATGGCGAAGATGACCGCACCCACCACCAGGTTGTCGCCCACCACGAAGTCACCGAACGCGCTGACGATATGGCCCGCATCGGCGTCGAGCAGGATCAGCCGGCTGGTGCTGACCGACAGCGCCAGCCGCATCAGCGTAGTGAACAGCAGCACCGACGGGAACGTGGAGAATCCGAGAATGCGTTCGATATAGAACGAACTCAGAAAGATCACGATGGCCACCGCCATGTTCAGGCCGATCAGCAGATCGACCAGGAAGGTGGGCAGCGGAATGATCAGCATGGCGATGACCGTCGCCATCAACAGCACCAGCGCCAGCTCGGGACGCAGCAACAGCTTGAACCGGCCCAGGCCGGAAACCGTGGTCGCGTTCATGCGCGCACCTCCGGCCGGCTGCGCTGGCGCAGTCGCTCCTGGCCGATGCTGGCGGCCACCAGCGTGTCCAGTTCAGCCAGCACGTCCGCCCGCGCGGTGTCATCGGCCCAGGCAGCGTCGGGCATGCCGTGCACGGCCCTGTGCAATGCATGTGCCAGAACGGTACGCTCGCGCGCGTCCAGCAGCACGCGCATGGCGGGCAGCACCGTCTGGAACAGCTCCGGCCATGGCATCAGACCACGCATCACTGCGATGATCCCCTGCACCAGCGCATCGGACGAGGCGATCCCGCGTTCGGCCAGGCGCAGGCGGCTGCATTCACGTACCAGCGCATGGTCAACCGAACGCAGCATGGCCAGTTGCCGCACCTTGTGCAGCAGCTGGCCGAACTCGCGCAGCGAACCGCTGGGGTCCAGTGCCAGCATGTCCGCCGTCACTGCCTGTTCGATGAAGTCCAGGACCCGGCCGCGCTGCTGCAGCCCGTGCAGCGCCATCCACGCGGCGTACTGTCCCAGGGCATCGCGCGCCGCCAGGAAATCGCGATAGGCCTGGCGCAGCGCACGCGCTCCCGGCATGCCTTCGGACGAGGCCAGGCGCGCCTTCATCGCCACGTTCGCGCCGCCGCGCAACGCGGCGCCCAGGCCCTGCGCCTGCTGTTCCTCCAGCAACTGCGCCAGCGCATCGGCCAGCGCCTCGCGGACATCTTCCAGCTCATCGTCGGCCATCAGCGCGCGCAGCACGGCCAGCGCATCGCTGGAGTCGGGAAACAGCCCGCGCAGCAACTGCAGCACCGCCGCGCCGCCGCGCACGTCCGCCAGGCCTTGGCGGAACCTGGCCAGTTTGTCGTCAGCCTGCTCGTCCAGAACGTGGTCCACCCAGGCGGTGCTGGATCCGCTGCTGCCGCTGGCGGCGTTGTCGCGACGACGCTGCAGCGTCGCCACCAGCGCAGACAGGTCATCCTGCATGTTCATCGCCGTGGCAAGCATGCCGGGGCGGCGTGCGTGGCTGGCACCGGTGTCGGTTGCAGCGGCGCTGTCGGCATCCACCTGCACCTGTGCCGGTACCTGCCGTGGGGTCAGCGGCAGGGACACCGGAGCCGCTCGATCAATGCCCGGCAGCGCCATGCAGCACCTCCTTGCTGACGCCCTGCAGGGCCTTGCGCACCGCATCCTGCAACGGCTCGCCGGCGCCTTCACCGTAGACGGCCGGCAGGCGCGTCACCTCCAGCATGTCCCGCTCGGCCAGCACCCGCGGCTGGATCAGGAACACCCGGGCAACACTTTCACTGGCGCGGCTGTCCTGCTTGAACAGGCGGCCCAGCACCGGCACACGCCGCAGGCCAGGGACGCCGGTATTGCCCACATCCATCGACCGCCGCGTATAGCCCCCCACCAGCAGGCTCAACTGATGCGGCACCCGCGCCACGGTATCCACCTGGGTGCGGTTGACCATGGGAAGCTCCTTGATCGAACGGGTGGAATCGGCTGCGCCATCCTCGATGCGCAGCTGCATCTCCACCTCGTCATTGCTCGATACCCGCGGCCGCACACTCACCAGCGTGCCGTAGGTCACCTGTTCCAGCGAGGCGATGCGCTCGCCGGTCAACTGCGCGTAGAAGGTCTGGTTGCTGTCGAAATAGGCCGGAATGTTCTCCTGCGTCAGCAACAGCGGCCGCGAGACGATGTGTGCATCGCCCTTGCTGGACAAGGCCTGCACCGCTGCCAGGAAGCGCGTGCCGTCCAGCGTACTGACGCCCTGTTCCTGGTTGAGCCCCAGGGAAACGCGGTTGCCGATATTGATGCCACCGCTCCAGGTCACGCCCAGCCGGTCCAGTTCGGTCTTCTTGATGTCGATGATCCACAGCGACAGTTCGATCTGCTTGCGCGGGGTGTCCAGTTCGCCCACCAGCCGCTTCACCTGTTCGATCTGCGCCAGCGTGCCGCGCACGATCAGGCTGTTGGTTTCCGGGTAGGCCATCACCACCGCCGGCACGCCACCACTGGCGCCCGCCCGCGGCAGGCTGGCCGGGTCCGGTACG
>JAFAFD010000098.1 GCA_023423675.1 Pseudomonadota bacterium
TGCCGGCGCGGCTGGCCATCAAGCGCAACAGCGTGCAGGCCACGGTCACCCCTGGGCAGGGCACCAGCACCGTCACCCTGCTGTTCGAGCCCGATGCCGGCTGGTGGGCCGACCTGCTGGCGCTGGATGAGGGCAGCAATTTCGAGAACGCCGAGGCCGTCACCCGCGCCATCACCCGCCGCGTGGCCGACCAGCGCCGCGACGAGCAGGCCGCCGCCGAACAGACCCAGGTGGAAAAGGAACTGTCGGTAGCCCGCCTGAACCTGCTGCACGCGCAGGTGGAACCGCACTTCCTCTACAACACCCTGGCCAACGCACAGGTGCTCACCCGCACCGATCCCGGCCGCGCCGAACAGATGCTCGGCCACCTCATCCAGTACCTGCGCAGTTCGCTGCCGCAGGTGGACGAATCGGTGTCCACGCTCGGTGTGGAGCTGGAGCGCACCCGCGCCTACCTGGAAATCCTGCGCATCCGCATGGGCGCGCGGCTGGCGGTGGACGTGCAGGTGCCCAACGAGCTGCACGGCGTGCACATGCCGGCGATGGCCCTGCAGACGCTGGTGGAAAACGCGATCAAGCACGGCCTGGAACCCAAGCCCGGCGGCGGCACGATCTGGATCCTGGCGCGAGCGTTCGATGACCACGTGACGGTGACCGTGGCCGATGATGGACTGGGCTTCGGCCAGGGCACCAGCGGCACCGGCATCGGCCTGAAGAACCTGCGCGAGCGCCTGCGCCTGACCTGCGGCGAGCAGGCCGGCGTGGCCATCGTTGCCAATTTCCCCAGCGGCGTGGCCGCCACCATGACCCTGCCGCAGCCGGCCAAGGAACGCAGCCATGCCGCTTGAAGCCCTGATCGCCGAAGACGAGGAGCTGCTGCGGCAGTCGCTGGTGGAACAGCTGGGCCGGCTGTGGCCGGACCTGAAGCTGGTGGCCGAGTGCGAGGATGGCGCCAGCGCGCTGGAACAGCTGGCCGAAAAGCAGCCGGACATCGCCTTCCTGGATATCCGCATGCCCGGCATCAGTGGCATCGAGGTGGCGCGCGCGCTGTCCGGACTGAGTCCGCGCACGCAGGTGGTGTTCGTCACCGCCTACGACCAGTACGCCATCGATGCGTTCGAGCAGGGCGCGATGGATTACCTGCTGAAACCGGTCAGCGACGAGCGCCTGCTGGCCACCCGCGAGCGCATCCTTTCACGGCTGCCCAACACCCGCCAGGACGATGCGGTGCTGGAACGCCTGCTGCAGCGCCTGGGCCCTTCACAGGGCGCAGGTGACCGCCCGCCGCTGGCCTGGATCACCGCCAGCAACGGCCGCGACACGCAGCTGATCATGCTGGAGGACGTGGTCTACTTCCGCGCCGACAACAAGTACACCACGGTGGTCACCAGCGCCGGTGAAAGCCTGCTGCGCACGCCGCTGCGCGAGCTGCTGGAAGTGCTCGACCCGCAGCACTTCCGCCAGGTGCACCGCTCGACCATCGTCAACATGAAGGCGGTGGCGGCGGTCAGCCGCGATGACACCGGCCGCGGCGTGCTGCGCCTGCGCCAGCGTCCGGAAACGCTGGTGGTCAGCCAGCCGTTCATGAGCCTGTTCCGCGGCATGTAGAAAGAACAATGCCACCGTGACAGTGCACGGTGGCATTGTGGCTCCCCCCGCTTCCCTGGACCTGTTGGCCAGCCTCAGTAGGCCGGCTGCAGGGTCAGATCGTGGTGGTGTTCGGTTTCGCCGACATGGTTGAGCCTGCCGACCAGTTCCGAGTGCTGCCGCATGCGACCGATCTCGGTCATGATGCGGATGTCCTCGTGGCGCAGCTCGCGCCGGGTGGTGACGGCCTGCTTGTAGTCCAGCACTTCCGGGTAGTGCTCGGCCAGGTCCAGCGCTTCGGCCACGCATTCGACGCTGTCCGCCTTGGAGGTGATGCGGGCGCGGCTGTTGAATGCCTTCATCCAGCGTTCGAAACCGGCCTGCTGGTCGAACATGTTGGCCATGAACCAGATGACGAACAGGATCGACACCCACGAGCCGAACACCACGACCACGCGGGTAAAGGTGATGTGGTAATCGTCGCGCCAGAGGTAGTTGGCGATCAGGCCGAGGATGAGCAGGGACGCCGCCTGCCAGCCGATGATCGAGGCGATCAGCCATTGGCACTTGGCCTGGGCCAGCACCGCCACTTCTTCGCGGATCTGCTGCTCGCTGAGGTTGCGCCAGTGCGCGACCTGTTTGTCGAACGGGCTGTGGTAGAGCTCGTTGTCGCGAAGCAGTAGTCCCAAACCCTTGAACAAAGCAATCATGGCTGGCTCCTTTCTGGAACGTGCGTCGATCAGCATTGGACGATGTGGCAGGTTCAGTTCTAGCACTTCCAGCGGGCCGTGCAATGGGTGGAATACCTAGCGCCGTAAGGGTTTTGCCTGAATGGGTAAATGTTGGTGCGGCGCAGCATCGCGTCGGCAGCCTGCGTCAAGATGTCGCAGGGTGAAATGTGCTGCGGCTGCACATGGAACCGAGGCTGCGCCGACGGGCTCGCTGGATCGGCCCGTATCGCCCAGAATCGAGGCTGACCGCGCAGACCGCGGCCAATTCCGCCACCGCCTGGACCGAAGATGCCGCCGCTGCTGCACCGCCTTTCCCGCCCCGTCACCGCGCCGATCCGGCGCTGGGTGCTCGATGCCTTCCCGCGCGGCCAGAGCGGCATCGATTATGACCACCCGCTGGGCGACCCGGGCTGGTTCGGGCCGGACAGCGTGACCTGGCGCATGCACGCCGAGCTGCCCTCGATGCTGGCCGGCGGCCTGTGTGCACTGATGCTGCAGACCCTGCACCCGCGCGCGCTGGCCGGCGTGTACGACCACTCCAACTTCCGCCAGGACCTGGTCGGCCGCCTGCGCCGGACCACCGCGTTCGTCGCCGGCACCAGCTACGCGCCGAGTGCCGAAGTGGAAAAGCTGGTGGCCAAGGTGCGCCGCATCCACGCGCAGATCCGCGGCCGCACCGCGCAGGGCGAAGACTACGCGGCTGACGACCCGCAGCTGTTGACGTGGGTGCACGTGACCGAGGCGTTCGGCTTCCTGCAGGGCTATCGCCGCTACGGGCGCGAGGTGCCGGTGGAGATTGCCGACCGCTACTACGACGAGTACCGCTGCGTGGCCGAGGCGCTGGGTGCGGTCGATGTGCCGCGCAGCGAGGCGGAGGTGGCGGCCTATTTCTGCGCGCGGCAGCCGGAGCTGCTGGCCGATGCGCGGTCGCGCGAGGTGCTGGAGGTGCTGTCGGCGGTCAACCTGCCGGTGCCGATCCCGGGCCTGTCGCGCGCGGTGTTCCTCGGCGCGGGTGCCGCACTGCTGCCCGACTGGGCCGAAGCGATGCTGGAACGCAGCGCCGGCCAGCGCACGCAGGCGGCCGCGTCGGCCAAGCTGATGCAGGGCATGGCGCCGCTGTTCCGCCGCGCGTTGCCCGATGGTCTGGCCACGCGCGCGTGTGCACGCGTGGGTGTGCCGGTGGACGTGTTGCGCGAGTGGCCGGCGGTGCGTTGATCCATCGCGTGGATGGCGGAAAGCGCCAACCAAGGTTGGCCTCTACCGTAGATCCACGCCACGCGTGGATGGCGCGGCATCCACCAAAAAAAACGGGCGCCTCTCGGCGCCCGTGTGCATCACATCACCACACCTTGACCCGCTTGTCCGGGGCCAGGTACAGCTTCTGGCCTTCCTTCACTTCAAACGCCGGGTACCAGGCGTCGATGTTGCGCACGGTCAGCGCACGGTACTGGCCCGGCGCGTGCACGTCGGTCAGCAGGCCGTTGCGCAGTGCCTGCTCGCGGCTCTTGCTGCGCCACGCCTGGGCGAAACCGAGGAAGAAGCGCTGGTCCGGCGTGAAGCCTTCCAGGGTCTGGCCCGGCTTGCCATGCAGCGACAGCTGGTAGGCGTCGTAGGCGGTGCCCAGGCCGGCCACGTCGGCGATGTTCTCGCCCAGGGTCAGCTTGCCGTTGACGTGCACGCCGGGGAACGGCTCATAGCTGCTGAACTGCGCGGCCAGTGCATCGCCGGCGGCGTTGAACTGCTTGAGGTCCTCGGCCGTCCACCAGTTGTGCAGCTTGCCGGTTTCATCGAACAGCGCGCCGGCATTGTCGAAGCCGTGGCTGATCTCGTGGCCGATCACCGCGCCGATGGCACCGTAGTTCACGGCGTCGTCGGCAGCGCCGTCGAAGCACGGCGGCTGCAGGATCGCGGCCGGGAACACCAGACGGTTTTCCAGCGGCACGTTCATCGCGTTGATGGTCTGCGGCAGCATCGCCCACTCGTTGTGGTCGACCGGCTTGCCCAGCTTGGCGACGTTGCGCGCGTACTCGAACTGCTCGGCGCGCTGCGCATTGCCCAGCGGGTCGTCACGGCGGATCTCCAGGCCGGTGTAGTCGCGCCACTTTTCCGGATAGCCCATGCCCACGGTCAGGCCGGCCACCTTCGCCTTGGCGCTCGCCTTGGTCTGCGGCGACATCCAGGCCAGCGCGTCGATGCGCTTGGCGAAGGCGGCGATGATGTTCTTCGCCATCTCGTCCGCGCGTTCCTTGGTCTTGGCGTCGAAGTGCTTTTCCACGTAGCGCTTGCCGATGGCTTCACCGACGGCGTGGTTGGCATCGTCCACCGCACGCTTCCAGCGGTCGCTCTGCTGCGGGGTGCCGCTCAGCGCGGTGCCGTGGAAGGCGAAGCGGGCGTCGGCGAAGGTCTTCGGCAGGTAGGCCGCGGCGCGGTCCAGCGCATGGAAGGCCATGTAGTCCTTCCACACATCCAGCGGCTCGGTGGCCACCAGCCTGGACAGGCCGGCGACGGCCTTGGGCTGCCACACGATGAAGTCCTGCTGCTGGCCCAGCTTGGCTGCGTCCAGGAACGCCGCCCAGTCCATGCCCGGCGCCTTGGCGTTGAAGTCCGCCTGCGTCCACGGGTTGGCACCCAGGGTCACGTTGTTGGTTTCTTCCTGGCTGGCGTGGGCCTGGGCGATCCTGGTTTCCAGCGCGAGGATGCGCTGCGCCTTGCCCGCCGGGTCGGCCACGCCGGCCAGCTGCAGCACCTGCGCGATGTAGGCCTGGTACTGCTTGCGCAGCTCGGCCATGCGGCCATCACCCAGGTAGAAATCGCGGTCGGGCATGCCCAGGCCGCCCTGCACCAGGTACGGTGCATTGCGGTCCGGCTGCAGCATGTCCACCGACACCCACAGGCCGAACAGGCGGTCGGTGTAGAAGTTGGTGGCGTTGAGCAGATCGACGTCGGCGCGCATGTCGCCACCCAGCGCACGCGCCAGGCCTGCCTTGTCGGCGATGCCGCCGATCGCGGCCAGCTGCGGCTGCACCGGGGCCAGGCCGCGCTTCTCGATGCCGGCCTCGTCCATGAACGCGGCGTAGTAGTCGCCGATCAGCTTGTCATCGCCGCTGGCCTGCGCATTGCCGGCCGCGCCTTCGAGGATCGCGCGGGTATCGGCCTGGGTCTTTTCGGCGATGACGTTGAAGCTGCCAAAGCGCGAACGGTCAGCCGGGATCTCGGTGTTCTTCACCCAGGTGCCGTTGGCGAAGCCGAAGAAGTCGTCGCCGGCGGCGATGCTGCGGTCCATGCCGCTGGCATCGAAGCCGAAGCTGCCCAGCATCGGCTTGGCCGGGGCAGGGGTGGCATCGGCCGGCGCGGCGGTGCCGGCGGCCGGTTCGGCCGGGCGGTCACAGGCGGCCAGGGACAGGCTGGCGACGATGGCCAGCGCCAGGGTGGGACGGCGCAGCTTGGACATGGACTTCTCTTGCAGCGGGAAAACCCCAAGTCTAATCCCCTGCGCGTGTGCTGGCCGCTCCGCCACGGGGGCCGCGCTGTGCAGGATCTGGCTGAACACGCGCCGACGATCTTCACGCCGTCATCGACGTGGTGCATGCTGTGGGCTGCATGCCGGTGCAGCCGCGGGGAGGTGGCGCGCCGGACAGACCCAGGCGTCAAGAATGCTGATCTGCGGCCGCTCTGGTCGGGGATGTGGAGGAATCGTTCGCGCATGAAGCCAGTCGTCTGCACAGGGAACACCGACCGATGCCAGCGTTGAAACGCGTGCTGGCCCGGCCGCTGCGCGCCATCACCTGGGGCGGCATCGCCGTGGGCGTGCTGCTGGCCGTGGTGCTGGCGGTGATGCTGGCCAACGACTACCAGCGCCGGCTGGAAGCCGCGCAGCGGCAGAGCCGTGCCATGGCCGTGGGCACCGAGCGGCTGCTGGCGATGGAACTGCGCAACCTGGAACGGGCCATGATCGGTATCGGCGCCGATGCCGCGCAGCTGTTCCGCAGCGTGCCGGCGCAGGCCCCGGCGCTGCTGGATGCGTCCATCGACGGTGTGCTGGGCCGCCACGCGGAACTGCACAGCATCGTCGTGCTCGATACCTACGGCCGCGCGCTGACCGCCGGCAAGGGCGACCTGCAGCTGCCGCTGTGGACCGACCCGCAGCGGCGCGGGCAGGGCAGTGCGCTGTACCTCGGCCCGCCGCAGCAGGTCATCGATGGCAGCTGGGTGGTGCCGCTGGCGCTGCCGATGGCGGGCGACCGCTGGCTGCTGGCGCGGCTGCGCTGCGAGGAGCTGCAACGCATTGTCAGTGGCCTGGACGTCGGCCCCCATGGACTGGTGTCGATCAGTGACCGCGATGGTGCCATGCTGGCCCGGGTGCCAGACCCGCAGGCGACGGTGGGCCATCGCTATCACCTGCCAGGACGCGATCTGCTGGGTCGTGCTGCCGTGGTGGAACTGGGCAGCATCCCCGGCGCGGTAGATGGCATTCCGCGTATTTCCACCATCAGCACGCTGCAGCACAGCCCGCTGGCGGTGCAGGTCGGGTTGGCCGACGAGGATGTGCTGGCGCCCTGGTGGCCCTACCTGCAGGCAGCAGTGGCCATTGTGCTGGCCTACATCGCCGTGCTGCTGGTGCTGCTGTACGCGGTGCGCCGCAGCACCCGCAGCCATCAGTCGATGGCCGAGGAACTGCGCACCGGCAGTGCCGAACTTGCGTTGGCCAACCAGGTCGGCCGGGTATGCACCTGGCACGTGGACGAAGATGCCGCGCAGTTGCACTGGTCGCCGCTGGCCCGCGAGATCTTTGACATTCCGGCAGACTCGCTGCCCCTGTCCGACTTCTTTACCCGCGTCCACCGCGAGGACAGTGAGCGACTGCAGCGTGCGTTCGAGCAGTCGTTCGCCGGCGACGCGGTACTGGACGAGGAATTCCGCCTGGTGCTGCCCGGTGGCCAGGTGCGGTGGGTGGCCGCGCGCGGCCAGCGGGTGGAAGTGGCCGACCGCCAGCGCCGCATGATCGGCGCGCTGACCGACCAGACCGAGCGCTACCGTGCGCGCGAACAGATGAGTCGTGCAGAGCGCCGCTTCCGCCTGCTGTTCGACCGCAACCCGGCACCGTTCTGGGTGTTTGATCCGAGCAGCCTGCGTTTCCTTGAAGTCAACGAAGCAGCTGTCGAGCAGTACGGCTACAGCCGCGAAGAATTCCTGCAGATGAGCATCCTCGACATCCGTCCGCGTGGCGGGTGGGACGAGGTGATGGGTGCCATTGCACGGGCGCGCGTGGATGGGCTGCCGGAGTCGACGGTGCGCATGCACCGGCGCCGCGATGGCAGCGAGTTCGAGGTGCGTGCGCACCTGTCCATGCTGGATTTCGACGGTCGCACCGCCTGCCTGGTGCTGGCCGAGGATGTCTGCGAGCGCCTGGCCTACGAGCGCGACCTGGCCTACCGCGCGCGGCACAACCCGGATACCGGCCTGCTGACCGTGCGCGCGCTGACCGAGCAGCTGGACGCACAGGAAGGCGCCTACACCATCGCCTACGTGCAGCTGCGCGGCCTGCAGCTGGTGGCCGATACGCTGGGCCGCGAGATCGGCGATGCGGTGCTGCAGTCGATGGCCCTGCGCCTGGGCGGGCTGGGCGCGCGCTTCGGCACGCTGGCCTTCCAGCCGGCCGAGGACTTCGTGCTGGCCATCGGTGGCGAGCACACCGCGCAGCGTGCGCTGGATGACCTGCTGCAGATCGTCTCGGCGCCGATGCGCGGCAAGGATTCGCTGCACCAGTTCGAGCCGCGCATCGGCGTGGCCGTGCATGCGGTGGGCGATGGCCACAGTGCCGAGCAGGTGATCGGCATGGCCGCGCAGGCTGCGCATGCCGCGCGCGCCGAAGGCAACGTGGTGGCCTGGTTCGATACCGAGGTGACCACCCGCCTGGCCGACCGACTGCGCCTGGCCGCGCGCATCCATGCCGCCATCGACAACGAATTCCAGCTGTATTTCCAGCCGATCCGCCATGCCAGCGATGGCAGCCCGGCGGCACTGGAGGCGCTGCTGCGCTGGCCGCAGGCCGACGGCAGTTTCATTCCGCCCAGCGAGTTCATCCAGCTGTGCGAGGACACCGGGCTGATCCTGGCGCTGGGGCGCTGGGTGATCCGCGCCGCCGCGCAGGCACAGCGGCGGCTGGTGGATGCCGGGTGGGGCGAGCTGTCGATCGCGGTGAACGTGTCGGCGGTGCAGTTCTTCAACAGTGACCTGGTGGCCGAGTTCACCCGCGCACAGAAGGAGTTCGGCCTGGCCCGCGGCGCACTGCACGTGGAGCTGACCGAGAGCAGCCTGATGCGCAAGCCGGCGCAGGCGATGCAGACCATGCAGCGCCTGCACGAGCAGGGCATCTGCGTGTCGCTGGATGATTTCGGCACCGGCTATTCCAGCATGTCCTACCTGCAGCACCTGCCGCTGGACATCCTGAAGATCGACCGCAGCTTCGTGGCGGATGTGGAAACCAATCCGCGCAACGCCTCGATCTGCCGCGCACTGCTGTCGCTGGGCCACAGCATGGGGCTGACCATCATCGCCGAGGGCGTGGAAACGCCGGGCCAGCTGAACTGGCTGGCCGCGCATGGCTGCGACCAGGTGCAGGGTTACCTGCTGGGACGGCCGGCGCCGCTGGAAAAGATCATCGATTCGCTGGATGAAGTGGTGGTGTGAGCGGGAAGATCCGCCGGGCATGGCCCGGCGC
>JAFAFD010000101.1 GCA_023423675.1 Pseudomonadota bacterium
TGTTGAAGAGCGACGACAACCCCGAAGGCCCGCTGACCCAGGACAAGGCCGACGAGATGAGCGGTGGCCTGGCAAAGGACCGCGAAGCTTTCTTTGACAGCTTCACGCGTGATTTCTTCAGCGCCAAAGGCAAGTTGAAGGTGACCGAGGATGAGCGCCAAGCGGCCATCGCCTTGTGCCACCAGTCCGACCAGACAGCGGCACTGGGCTGCATGAAGGCCTTCGCCACGACGGATTTCCGTGATGACCTCAAGAAGGTCAGCGTGCCGACCCTGGTGCTGCACGGTGACAGCGACGCCACGGTTCCGTTCGAGGGCTCCGGCAAGCGTACGCATGAAGCCATCAACGGCAGCGAGCTGGTCGTGCTGAACGATGCGCCGCATGGCTGCAATACCAGTCACGCCGACGATTTCAACCTGGCGCTGCTGGACTTCCTCAAGAAGTAACGCCCCGAGTAAACCGACCGTATGGCTACCGCCCGCACGCGCCCGTGGAAGAAGCCCAACCCGAAGGGGCAGAAGAAGCAGCCCCTGTCGGATGCGCAGAAGGCCGCCGCGCGGCAACGCGCGGAGGAGAACGGGCGGCGCTACCCGAACCTGGTCGATAACATGTGGGCTGCGAAACTGCCGCGCGGCTGAGCCATCACTCAGCCGCGCGCGCTGGCGCCAGTGCTTGCCAACCGGCTTCGCGCCACGGCGCTACGTTGCGTTCGCGCATATTGATTGTCGCCGGTGGCAGCGGCATGCAGTCCTGCAGGGCCTCGAGTAGTGCGTGGGCGTCCACCGGCCGCGCAGTGGCAATCTGCAGCACCGGCCCGCGCCGGCGTACCTGCACCGGCAGCACGTCATGTACCTCGGTCATGCCTGCCGTGCGCGCCACGCGGTAGCGCATGGAGATCGGCCGTGCGGTCTGCTGCAGCACCGGTGCCCACGCCTGCAGCAGCGCGTCCTGCCGGGCAGCCAGTACCTGCACGTCGATGACGGTGGCCGGGTAGCCGCGCAGGCTTTCCACCATCACCTGGAAACGCGCGCCGTTGGGCATCAGCAGTGTGCACGCGGCCACGCTGCCGATGAGCGCTACGGCGGCAACAGTGATCCAGCTGCGCGGAATCTTTGGCTGCAGCGTGATGCTGCGCAGGTTGGGGCGGCGCTTGCGCAGGCGCCGGTAGCGGCGCTGCGCCGCGGGGCTGGGCAGCAGGCTGTGTTCGGGCAGCGGCACTTCGCGCGGCGGTAGACGCGATAGACGCGTGTTGATGACGCGGGCGACCAGCCAGCCGACGCCTGCAGCCACCAGCAGTGGCAGGGCGAGGCGCACGAAAAGGTACAGCTCCAGCACTGGCGGCACTCCTGTGCGCGTTCCGATAGGCCGCACATGATCGCGCATCCACCCGGCGGTGTCGCATCTGCCTGCCGACAGCGCGGCGTGGCATCGCTAGGATGCGCAACCTTTGCCGGGATGCACTGCATGACGCCTACGACCGCCCGCCTCAGGCGCTTCTTTGGCGCGGGACTGATGCTGTTCCTGCTGCACGGCCTGGCGCTGGCATCGGTGGCGCTGGCGGTGGGCTACTTCCACCACCGTCTGGATCTGTTGCTGGAGCCCATCGAGCTGCCGCTGCTGCTGTCCTGCGGTGGCGGTGACCCGATGGCGCGCATGCAGGCGGCCGAGCATCTGCTGGCCCGCGCCGGTGCGTTGGATGACTGGCAGCCGGTGTGCTGGGTGGTGGTGAGTGCGCTGCTGTGCTCGCTGCTGGGCACGGTGGTGGTCAGCCTGCATTGGCTGCGGCAGGTGCAGGGCCTGCATCGGCGCAGTGTCTGGGGGCTGCTGGGCCTGCATCTACTGGCCAGTGCGCTGGCCGTGCTGCTGCTGCGCCTGTACGAGCAGGTGTGGGCGGGGCTGGTGAGCGCGCTGCCGACGGTGTGCATGGCCGAGCCAGCGGCACGGGAGGCGACGGCGATGCTGCCCGCGCACCGCACGCTGCCGCAGATGCTGTCCGATGCCGGCCTGCTGGTACCGCAGGCGCCGGATGCGCTGGCCATCGTGCTGTGTGGTGTGCTGCTGGCCGCGACGGTGATCGGCGTGTGGCTGTGGCGCGCGCTGCCGATTCCTGCGCCGGAGTAAGCACGTGCGCGGGCGCTGGCGTAACTGGCTCGCGTGCGTCACGCTATGCCGATGGAAAAGGATATTTCATTCGTACGGGCCAGCAAGTTCCTGAGCCTGGTACTGCGGCATGAGCCGCAGAAGATCGGCCTGCCGCTGGATGCGCAGGGATGGGCCGACATCGATGACCTGCTGGCGCGGCTGCCGGCGCATGGCGTGCGTCTGGACCGCGAGGCCCTGCAGCAGCTGGTGCAGGACAACGACAAGCAGCGCTTTGCGATCAGCGACGACGGCCAGCGTATCCGCGCCAGCCAGGGCCACTCGATCAAGGTGGACCTCGGCCTGACGGCGCTGGAGCCGCCGGCGTGGCTGTACCACGGCACCGTGCCGCGCTTCCTCGAAGCGATTGCCAGCGAGGGCCTGCGCCCGGGTGAGCGCCAGCATGTGCACTTGTCGCCGGACCGCGCCACCGCTTTCCAGGTCGGCTCGCGCCGCGGTACGCCGGTGATCCTAAGTGTGGATGCGGGGCGCATGCATGCCGATGGCCTCAGCTTCTACCAGTCGGCCAACGGTGTGTGGCTGACCGCGCACGTACCGCCGCGTTATATCGCGGGCTGAAGCGGCGCCGGTCGAGGCGACTGGCTGCATCGGGCCACGCGCAGGTAGAGTGGCCGTTCCTGCCGGAACAAGGATCTGCCGATGCGTTCGTTGCTGCGTGCCGTGCCCCTGCTGCTGCTCTCGCTGGTGGCGCAGGCGGGTGAAGTGGACCGCCGTATTGCGGTGACCATCGATGACCTGCCGTGGGCGCGCCTGGACGAGATCGTGCCGGCGGACCTGCAGGCGCGGCACGAGGCGCTGATGGCGCAGCTGCACCAGGCCGGTGTGCCGGTGGTCGGCTTCGTCAACGGTAGCAAGCTGGAGGTGGACGGCGTCGTGCAGCCGGCGCGCGTGCAGATGCTGCGCGACTGGCGCGATGCCGGCTATGAGCTGGGCAACCACACCTGGTCGCACATGGATCTGAACGCCAAGGGCGTGGCCGCCTTCCAGCAGGATTTCCTGCGCGGCGAGGAAGTGCTCAAGCCCCTCCTGGCCGAGCGCGGCCAGGTGCCGCAGTGGATGCGCCACCCGTACCTGCGCGCCGGCCGCACACCGCAGGATCGCGCGGTGATGGACACGTTCTTCGCCGAGCATGGCTACCGCATCGCGCCGGTGACCGTCGACAACGGCGAGTGGGTGTGGGCCTTCGCCTATGCCAACGTGATTAACGAGCAGCCGGATTCATCCGAGCGCGAGGCGACGCTGGCGCGCCTGCGCAAGGGCTATGTGCCGTACATGCTGAACAAGCTGGACTACTACGAACAGCAGTCGCAGGCGCTGCTGGGCTACGCGCTGCCGCAGGTGTGGCTGATGCATGCCAACGAACTGAATGCAGCAACCTTCGCCGAGCTGGTGGCCGCGACCAAGCGGCGGGGTTACCGCTTTGTTTCGCTTGAAGAGGCGGTGCGCGACCCGGCGTATGCGCGTGGTACCGAGGGCTATGACGGCCGGTATGGCCCGAGCTGGCTGCACCGTTGGGCGATGGCCGAGAAGAAGCCGAAGGAGTACTACGGCACGGAGCCGGAAGTGCCGCAGTGGGTGAAGACGCTGGCCAAGGTCAACTACGAATGATGGCCAGCGGGTAAGGATCAGCGCTTGACGGACAGTACGCCGTCCAGCGCCAGCTCGGCCTTGAAGCCGGCCTTTTCCAGGCGCTTGGCCACTTCACGCGGCACGTCGCGGCCGCTGGTCAGCTTGTTCGGCGCACCTGTGTAGTGGAACAGGCGGCCGCCCTTGCGGATGACGCGGGCCAGGTGATCGTAGAACGCCTGCGAATACAGCTCACCGGCAATGCCGAAGCGCGGCGGGTCGTGCAGGATGGCATCGACGCTGTTGCTGGCGACCTGTTCGATCTGCTGCGAGACATCGCCCTGGCCGAAGTGCAGGCGGCCACCGGCAGCAGCGGAGTCCGGATCGGGCGACCACGGATTGAGCGTACGCAGCCACATCACGTCGGCGTTCTTCTCGAACGAACGGATCTGGCCGACACCGGCCTCCAGCGCGCACGCGGCGAAGTAGCCGAGGCCACCACAGGTATCGAGGATGGATTTGCCGGCCGGCGCAACCAGCTCGACCTTGCGGCGCGCGTCTTCGAACGGCGACAGCTTGGAGGTCGGCAGCATCTTGATGCCGTCGATCTCGAAGGTGGGCGCGCCCCATTCGGTGGGCACCAGCTTGATGAGCGAGCCGCTGAAGCGCGAGATCGAGGCGAAGTCCTCGCCGTCCCAGTAGTACAGCGTGCGGTCCTTCAGCTTGCCCGGCCACGGGTAGTGCTGGGCGCGGAAGCTGAAGCCCTCGGCATCCAGACCGACCGTTTCCTCGCTGCGGCCCAGGTCGAGCGAGCCCTGCCAGTCGGCAACGCCCTTGTCGTGCGCGCGGCGCAGGGCGTCGGCGCTGTCGCGGGTAAGCAGGGGGCCGGTGTAATGGGGCACGGCGGGTACCGGGGCTGGGCGGGGGAGGGCATGGTACCCGACCGGCCGTGAGCCCAGCAGGGGGGCGGGCCTGCGCTATGGGGTGCTGGTGCAGGCAAAACCGTGGGTGGTGCCCTCACCGGCCAGGAAGCTGACGCCGCTGGAGGGCTCGGCGTCCCGCAGTGCGCAGGCGCGGCGATGCACGGCCTGCGTCGCTGGCGGCTGCCGCGAGTACTCATACAGCATGCTGCCGTCGTCCAGCAGCTGCCAGTGCACCGTGACCCGGGTGCGCTCCCCATCATCGGTGTCCCAATCGATGGTGCGCAGTACCAGGGTGCGGCCATCGTCGGCCTGGCGTACCTCGTCATAGGCACCGGTGGTGGTGACCGGCACCACTGTGAGCAGCAGCGAGAAGAGCATGGCGAGGCCCTCAAAGCGGCCAGCCTCGGGTCTGCAGCGGCGCTACGCCATCAGGAAAGTTGCAGATCAGTCGCACTTCACCGCATACACCGGCCCGGCGCCGATCAGCAGCAGGGCCATGTAGTCGCTGTCACTCGCCTTGGCCTTCAGCGAGGCGCCGCGCCGGGTGTGGAACAGGCCGAAGCCCCCGGCGCGGCCGAGGAGTGCGCTGTCGATCTGCTCGGCATCGTCGCGGAAGTAGCGGGCGATGTCGCTGCGGCTGGCCTGGCTGAGGGCGTTGGGTTCGCGCTGCCAGTGGCCGTCGCGCTCGAAGGAGACGAAGTACTGGCCGCCTTCCTTGTCGATGCGGAACTCGGCGGGCTTGCGCGTGCTGGTGGTGAAGCAGCCCTGCAGGGGATCGGAGGAGAACGGCAGCTGGGTGCCGCCGGAGCAGGCGGCCAGCAGCAGGAGGACACCGGGCAACAGCAGGCGCAGCGCGTGCATGGGATGTCCCGACGGGGCAGGTGCGGCTAGTGTAGGGCGAGGGCGGGGCCTGCCCGTACCGATAATCGGCAAGAACCAGGGAACTGCGATGGCACAGGGCAAGGCACCGTGGTGCGGGTTGGCGAGCTGGCTGGGGCTGCTGGCCGGATGGGGCGCAGGCTGGCTGGCGGCGCTGGCCTTCGGCGGCAGCGCACCGGCGGCCGGGCTGAGCGCGGGCGTACTGGCCTCGGCGGTGGTCGGGCTGGGCCTGGCCGTGGCGGCACGAGCACGCGATGAGCGCTACGCGTGGCTGGGCATCGGTGGCGCGGTGCTGAGCGCGCTGCCGTTGAAGCTGTATCTGCTGAGGATGCTCTTGAAGCTGTAGGCGACCGCTGTTGTAGAGCCGAGCCCATGCTCGGCTGGCTTTGCTTTTGTAGAGTCGAGCCATGCTCGACTGGCTTTGCTTTTGTAGAGTCGAGCCATGCTCGACTGCTTTGAGCAGGAGCAGCCGAGCGTGGGCTCGGCTCTACCGAAGAGCAGACCCGCACCCTCACGCCGTGCGATGGATCTCCAGCGTCACATGCACCAGCTCTTCGTGCACGGCCAGCGCCCTGCGCAGCTGGTCGGCATCCAGGTCGGCATCGCTGGTAACCACGCTGGCAGCCACCGCGTACTTGCCGCGGCCCACCTGCCAAACGTGCAGATCGGCCAGGAGCGCCGGCCACGGGCCCTGTTCGATCACTTCGCGCACTTCAGCTACCACCGGCGCATCCATCTGCGCATCCAGCAGCACGCGACCGCTGTCGCGCAGCAGGCCGACCGCCCAGACCGTCACCAGCACCGCACCGACCAGGCCCATTACCGGGTCCAGCCAGGCGGCGCCCCACAGCTTGCCGCCCAGCAGGGCGACGATGGCCAGCACCGAGGTCGCGGCGTCGGCCAGCACGTGCATGTAGGCCGAGCGCAGGTTGAGGTCATGTCCGTGCGCGTGGCCATGCGCATGCCCATGGGGGTGATCGTGGTCATGGTGGCCATGGTCGTGGCCATGCGCATGGCCATGCCCGTGCCCGTGATGAGGGTGGGCGTGGCCCGGGCTGTCGTGCAGCCACCAGGCGCACAGCAGGTTCACGCCCAGGCCGACCACGGCGATGAGGATGGCCTCGTCGTAGTGGATGGGCGCCGGTACCCACAGGCGCTGCAGCGACTGCACGGCCATCAGTGCGGCCACGCCGAGCAGGGCGATGGCACTGGTGTAGCCGGCCAGGATCTCGATCTTCCAGGTGCCGAAGGCAAAGCGCGGGTCGTGCGCATAGCGCCGCGCGCAGCGGTAGGCGAACACCGAGAGGCCGAGCGCCAGGGCGTGCGAACTCATGTGCCAGCCATCGGCCAGCACGGCCATGGAGTTGAACCACCAGCCACCGAAGATCTCGATGAACATCATGCTGACGGTGAGCCACATGGCGCGGCGGGTATTGCGTTCGGCCAGCGGATTGCCGTCGTCGAACCGGTGGTCGTGGCGGCGGGAGGCGGCGAGGGCGTCCAGGTGCATGGGGGGCATTCGTGAGTGGAAGGATACCCCCATAGGGTATACGATACCGCCATGGCACATGTACACAAGAACCGGAAACAACTGCTGACCCGGGTGCGCCGCATCGGCGGCCAGGTGGCAGCGCTGGAACAGGCACTGGACCGCCCCGAGGGGGCGGCGGGTGACTGCGCGGACGTGCTGGTGCAGGTGGCGGCCGTGCGCGGCGCTGCCCACAGCCTGCTGATGGAGCTGCTGCACGAGCACCTGCAGGAACACGTGGTGGCCGCCGAGGACCCGCAGCAGCGGGCCGCCGAGGCCGAAGTGCTGGTCGAGCTGCTGCGCCGCTACGGCAAATGACCCGGTAGTGCCGGCCGCTGGCCGGCAAC
>JAFAFD010000155.1 GCA_023423675.1 Pseudomonadota bacterium
GGCGTTCAAGACGCCGATGACGCCGGATGACAACATCGACTCGCCGGCCAGCTGGCGCAGCGCCGATGGCAAGGTGTGGCTGATGGCCACCGCCAAGGCCACCGACAAGCTGGTGGTGTATGACGGCAGCACCGGCGAGCACCTGCGCGACGTCGGCACCGCCGGCACCGCGCTGGGTCAGTTCGATCGCCCCAACGGCATCTCGATCACCGACGACCTGCTGTGGATCGTCGAGCGTGACAACCACCGCGTGCAGGTGTTCTCGCTGCCCGATTTCACCCCGCTGGCGGTGTTCGGTGCCGACGACCTGCGCAAGCCCTATGGCCTGTGGGTCGACCGCCGCGCCGATGGCTACAGCGTCTACGTCACCGATTCCTGGGACAACGGCGAAGACGCACAGGGCAAGGACATCCTGCCGCCGCTGGCCGAGCTGGACAAGCGCGTGCGCCAGTACCACGTGACCCGCGATGGCGCCAAGGTCGAAGCGACCCTGGCCGCCAGCATCGGTGATACCAGCGAAGCCGGCGCACTGCGCGTGGTCGAGTCGATCTGGGGTGACCCGGCCAACGACCGCCTGCTGATCGCCGAGGAAGACGAAACCTACGCCAGCGAGTTCAAGGTCTACACGCTGGCCGGGCGCTTCACCGGCACCACGTTCGGCCGCGATGCATTCAAGGCGCAGGCCGAAGGCGTGATGCTGCGGACCTGCGGCAAGGACGGCTGGTGGATCACCACCGAACAGGGCAAGCAGCGCAGTGTGTTCCACTTGTTCGACCGCCATACCCTGAAGCCGGTCGGTGCCTTCCAGGGCAACACGGTCGCCAACACCGATGGCATCTGGATGATGCAGCAGCCGAGCCCGCGCTTCCCGCACGGCGCGCTGTATGCCGTGCATGACGACCAGGGCGTGGTGGCCTTCGACTGGGAAGCCATTGCCAAGCAGCTGTCGCTGCCGCTGGAGTGTGGCGCATGAGCCGTCGTTGCATGAACGCCCTTGCGCTGGGCCTGCTGCTGGCGATGCCCGCATTGGGCTTCGCCGCCGCCGAACCGAACACCCAGGTGCCGGTGGGCAGCCATCACTACGCGGCCACCACCGTGCCGGACCGTATCGTCGCCTCGCCGTCGGTCGATTCCAGCCAGGGCTTCGCCGTGGCCTGGCGTACCGATGACAGCGTGCGGGCGCCGCTGCTGGAAATCGCCCTGGCCGGTGATTCGCCGGCCATCGAGGGCATCCGCCAGGTACGCGCGAAGACCCAGGTGCTGCAGACCGAGAACGGTGTGTCGCACCACCATCGCGCCGAGGTTGATGGGCTGAAGCCGGACACCCTGTACGTGTACCGCGTACAGGGCAATGGCAGCTGGAGTGCCTGGAACCAGCTGCGCACGCTGGGCAAGGCCGGCGAGCCGCTGACCCTGTTGTACTTCGGTGATACCCAGAACAAGAACCTCAGCCATGTCAGCCGCGTGGTGCGTGCCGCGCAGAAGACCGCACCGGAGGCGCGCATGAGCCTGTTCGCCGGTGACCTGGTAAGTGGCGGCGACGGTGCCGATGACAGCGAATGGGGCGAGTGGTTCGCCGCCACGAGCTGGTTGGCGCAGGAAACGCTGGTGGCCCCGGCCATCGGCAACCACGAGTACTTCGAAGAGTTCGAGGACACCCCGCAGGAACGCCGCGTGCTGGGCAAGCACTGGCCGGTGACGTTCGCGCTGCCGGGCAACGGTGCCGCAGCGGCTGCCAGCAGCACCTACTGGTTCGATGTGCAGGACGTGCGCGTGGCCGTGCTCGACGGCACCTCCGCACTCGACCTGGGCACCGCCCAGGCGCAGGCGCAGTGGCTGGACAAGGTGCTGGCCAACAACCCGCACCCGTGGACCATCGTGCTGCTGCACCAGCCGTTCTATTCGCCGCGCGAAGGCCGCGAGAATACCGCCCTGCGCGACGTGCTGCTGCCGGTCGTGCGCCGCCACAACGTCGACCTGGTGCTGCAGGGCCACGATCACACCTACGGCCGCCGTGGCGAAGGTGAGGCCGCCACGCCGCAGTACGTGGTGACGGTGGCCGGGCCGAAGCAGTACCGCCTGTCCGACGAGGCACGCCGGACCATGGATCCGGTGGCCGAGGATACCCAGCTGTTCCAGGTGCTGAAGATCGATCCGCAGCACCTGCGCTACGAGGCACGCACCGTCACCGGCCGGTTGTACGATGCCTTCGAGCTGCGCCGCGATGCCGCCGGCGGCAAGCAGCGGGTGGAACTGCGCGAAAACCGCATCGCTCCGCGCGACTGCCCGCGTGCGCAGACCGCCAAGGGTCGGGCGGACCGTTGCTGGGAATGAGGAGTGACCGCATGAACACAGCTCGACGTATCGCGCCACTTGCCGCCCTCGGCGCCGCCCTGTTGCTGGTGGCCGGTGCCGTGACCGCCGCCGACAGCGTGCTGCACCCGTTCCTGGCCGCGCAGCCGAAGCAGGCCCCGGCCGAAGTGAACCTGGCGGTGGAGATCCCGGCCGGCAGCTTCACCAAGTACGAGATCAAGGAAGACGGTCTCGTACACGTGGACCGCTTCCAGTCGATGCCGGTGGCCTATCCGGCCAACTACGGCTCGATGCCGCGCACGCTGGCCGGTGACAACGATCCGCTGGATGCGCTGGTGCTGACCCGCGAACCGCTGCATCCGGGCGTGATCGTGCGCTTCCGCCCGATCGGTTACCTGAAGATGATCGATGGCGGCGAGCACGACGAGAAGGTGATCGGCGTACCCACCGACAAGGTCGACCCGACCTACGCCAACATCCGCGACCTGTCCGATCTGCCTGAGATCGAACGGCAGCGCATCGAGGCGTTCTTCCGGGTCTACAAGGACCTGCCGGCCGGCCGTAATCCGGTGCAGCTCAATGGCTGGGGCAATGCCGCCGAAGCCCGTGCGCTGATCAGCGAGGCGATGAAGCGTTTCGAGGCTGCGCCCTCGCGTTGATCGTGGGGGGTATCCGACGAACTCCCTGCGCCAAAGTCCGGAAGTTCCGCTTCTTCTCGCTGGATGTGCAGCCTGTGTGATGGACCTGAGGCAAAGGATGGTTCCATCATTCGGATCAGCAGACCGAATGATGGAAACCGCCCTATGACGTCCAGAACACCTGCTCGGGCTTACCAAACGATCATCGATGACCTGGTTCGTTGCAGCGAAGGCTGTGTTTCGGCCCAGCGCCTGGAGAAGACGCTGCCCCTGGTGGGTGAGCAGGCGGGCGATGCGCTCTCGCACAGCCTGACCGATGATCAACGCCGACGGGTGGCTGAAGCGCTGCGCTCTGAACGTAGCGCAGCCATCCACCATGCCCTGGTGATCCTTACGGAATGGATCGACTGCCGAGGCCTCACCCTGCATCTTGGCGGTGAGCTCATGCCGGTGGACCGCAGTGGCATGGGGCTTCATGGCGATTTTGTCGGTCGTGCAACCAACTGGGAGTGGCCGGAGAGCGAGGGTCAGTAGATCCACGCCATGCGTGGATTCAGCCCCGCAGCGTCTCGATGAATGACTCCGCGTCGATCCGGTCGCCCAGCACCTGGGCCACCGCCTGCACGGCCGCTTCTTAATGCTCGGCGCGGATGCCGCCATCGTCATCATCGTTGTAGAGATCATCGCCGGCTTGCAGATACACCGTGCCGGCTGCGGCGAGGGCTGCCATGAGAGTTGGCAGGTCGTCGACGAACGTATCGGCCTCCCAGCTTCCGCAGCCATGCCGTGCGAAAAGAACGCGGCCATCGTCCATGTCGAGGATGAAGGGATCGGCGCCGAGGTCGGCCACGACCAGCCAGTTGGCGGGCCAGTCTTCGATCGGCTCGCCGTCCACGCCGTTCCAGCGATACCCCGCCTGGTAGCTCCACAGGCGCTGCAGCGGCGGCACCCATACCTCAAGCCCGGGAAGGGTGATGCCGGCATGGCCGACCTTGGCGTTGATCTTGCGCCCCAGCGGCCCGACATGCGCGTAGAAGCGGGCCAGCACCGGCGGCAGCGGGAACGGGCCCTGCCAGTCCTGTTCGTGCTGGGCCTGCAAAGGGCCGAAACGGGCGAAGGCAGCGTGCAGGTCATCCATGCGGAGGCGTTTCGGCAACAACGGGCCCGGCAGCCTAGCAGACGGCCCCCGCGTGCAATGCCTTCACCGCGGCTGGCTATCATGTGCGCCATCCAGAACGAAGGCGATGCACGTGTCGGTAGCGTTGGTGTGGTTCCGCCGCGATCTGCGGCTGCAGGACAATCCGGCCCTGCAGGCCGCGCTCGATGCCGGCCATGATGTGGTGCCGGTCTATATCCATGCGCCGCAGGAAGAGGGCGAGTGGACGCCCGGCGCGGCGTCGGATGCCTGGCGCCATCGTTCGTTGGCCGCAC
This sequence comes from Pseudomonadota bacterium, assembly GCA_023423675.1. Classification (GTDB taxonomy): domain Bacteria; phylum Pseudomonadota; class Gammaproteobacteria; order Xanthomonadales; family Xanthomonadaceae; genus Stenotrophomonas. The sequence goes on from JAFAFD010000155.1 coordinate 4,383, forward strand.
TCGATGCCGACCTGCGCGCGCGCGGTTCGGCGCTGGTACTGCGCAGCGGTGAGAGCCTGGCCACGCTGCAGGCACTGATCGAGGAAACCGGCGCCGAGGCGGTGTACTGGAACCGCAAGTACGAGCCGGCCACCCAGCCGCGCGACGCCACCATCAAGCGCACGCTGCGCGAGCAGGGCATCGAGGCGGAGAGCTGCAACGGCAGCCTGTTGTTCGAGCCCTGGGACATCGAGACCCAGCAGGGGCAGCCGTACAAGGTGTTCACCCCGTACTGGCGCAACGTGCTCAGCCACTGGCGCCTGCCGGCGCTGCAGGC
>JAFAFD010000175.1 GCA_023423675.1 Pseudomonadota bacterium
GACCATGGAAATGCCGGCCAGCGGCCGGCACTACCGGCGCGCCATCACGCGGCAACGCGCGGGCGCCGCTCCGGCTGCAGGCGGAACGCCGACACCGCTTCGGCCAGCGCCTGCACCTGGGCCTGCATGTGCGCGGTCGATGCGCCGGCTTCCTCCACCAGGCTGGCATTGCGCTGGGTGCTCGACTCCATCTGCACGATGGTCTGGTTCACCTGGGCGATGCCGGCGTGCTGGTCCTGCGATGCACTGCGGATGGCGGTGAGCAGTTCCGCCAGCTGCTGCACGCTGCCGACGATCTCGCCCATGGTGGTGCCGGCCTGCTCGGCCTGCACGTTGCCCTGGCCGACGCGGGTGACCGAATCCTCGATCAGCCCCTTGATCTGCTTGGCCGCCTCCGCGCTGCGCTGGGCCAGCAGGCGCACTTCAGAGGCCACCACGGCGAAGCTGCGGCCCTGCTCGCCGGCACGCGCAGCTTCCACGGCGGCGTTCAGCGCCAGGATGTTGGTCTGGAAGGCGATGCCGTCGATCAGCTGGGTGATGTCGCCGATGCGGCGCGAGGCTTCGCTGATGCCATGCATGGTGGCCACTACCTGGCCGACGGCCTGGCCGCCACGCGCGGCCACCGCCGCCGCGCCCTGCACCAGCGCATCGGCGCGGCCGGCGGCATCGGCATTGCGGCCGACGGTGTCGGTCAGTTCGTGCATCGATGCGGCGGTCTCTTCCAGGTTGGCCGCCTGCTGTTCGGTACGCTGCGAGAGGTCATGGTGGCCGGCGACGATCTCGCCCACGCCCACATCCAGCCGCGACGTGGCCTGCTGGATGCGGGTGACGATACGGCCGAGCTGGCCGACGGTGGCGTTGGCATCGTCGCGCATGCGCGCGAACACACCCTGCAGGTCACCCTCCATGCGCACGCTCAGGTCGCCGCGGGCCAGTGCCGCCAGCAGCGCCTGCAGGTCGCCCAGGTTGGTTTCGAAGGTCGCCAGCAGGTGGTTGATGCTGGTGGACAGCGTACGCACGAAGCCCTGCTTGCCTTCCAGCGCGATGCGACCCTGCAGTTCGCCGTGTGCGGCCGCGTCGACCAGCGCGGCCACTTCGGTTTCCAGCAGGGTTTCCAGTGCGCGGCTGCGCCATTCCACCGCCACGCCGAGGAAATGGCCTTCATCGACGATCGCGCTGGCGATCAGCTGGTAGCGCACGCCGAGGTGATTGATCTCGCGTTCCTCGCGGCGGCGCACGCCGGACAGGCTGGTCATCGCCGGGTGCAGGCGCACTGCATCGCTGCCAACCAGTGCGTCGGCCGGCATGCCCAGCAGCTGCAGCAGGGCGGGATTGGCGTAGGCCACCTGCCCTTCCGCATCGATCACCATCAGTCCGGTCTGTGCGCTGTCCAGCGCCTGGCGCACGCGGGTGTTGCCACGGGCCACCGCGCGTTCCTCCTCGATGCGCGCGCGCAGTCGCTGCTGCATGTCGATCAGGCGCTGCGCCAGCTGGCCGATCTCATCGTTGGCGTTGTGCACGCGCAGGGTGGTGTCGAGGCGATCATCGGCGATGTCGCTGGCGAAGCGCAGAGTGTCCTGGATCGGACGGCGTACCGCGCGCAACACCAGCACCAGGCTGGTGATCAGCACACCGGCCACCAGCACGAGCGTGGCGGCGAACAGCACGCTCATGGTGCGTGCACCGGCCTGCTGGCGTGCCTGCGCCTGGGCCAGCGCCTGCACCTGGGCCTTCTGGAAGGCGGCCAGTGCCGGCGCCACGCTGGCGGCGGTATCCAGCAGCGACTGCGCTTCCACATCCAGGCCGACGCGGGCGGCGGTGTAGCCCAGCAGCGCGGCCTGGTAGGCATCCATGTCGGTGCGCAGGCTTTCCTGCGCCTCGGCCCGCAAGCCGGCCAGGGCCAGGTCGAAGGGCAGCTTTTCTTCGCTGGCACGGTCGGCGTGGGTGGAATCGCCATCGAGCAGCAGCAACGCCTCCTGCCGGCGCATTTTCTGCACATGCAGTTCCAGCGCCGGGCGCTGCAGCGCGGTCACGTTCGCCTGCAGCGTGTCTGCGGCCTGCTGCAGCTGCGCGGCCAGGCCCGCGTCGCCGCGGCCCATCTCATCCACGCGCTCGAACAGCGCGGCGATGCCCTGCGAGAAGCCGTCGACCGCTTCGGCCAGGGACTGCAGCGCCTTGCGCCGGCCGGCATCCATCGGCATCGCGCGCAACGCCTGCAGATCCTGCTTCAGCTCCTGCTGGGTGGCCAGCAGCTGGCTGCGGTCGGCATCATCGAAACTGCGCGCATACTGTGTCTGCAGGCGCCGTGCTTCCGCCACGCGGGTGGCCAGCGCCGCGGCCAGATCGCTGCCGTGCTGGTAGCTGGCCTGGGAGCGGGCCGCCTGTGCGCTGGTGTGTCCGGTCCAGGCGTAGACGCCGGCGATGGCGACCAAGCCCAGGCCGCAGACCCACAAGGTGGCCTTCAGCTTGTCGGCCACGCTGAGCCGGTGCGGCTGCAGCCAGCGCAACAGGCCGGGAAACGCCGAGCGCAGCCCATCGAAGTGGGTGCGCAGGGACCGGAGGCGAACAACCGCGGTCGACATGACAGACTCCAGGCAAAAGGACGCA
>JAFAFD010000243.1 GCA_023423675.1 Pseudomonadota bacterium
TTCTGTTCCAGCACCTCGACGACCTTGCGGCCTTCTTCCAGGGTGCGCACGAACGGAATCATGACCCACAGGTTGTCCAGGCCCATTTCGTTGCGCACGCGCAGCACGGCCTTGCATTCCAGCGCGAAGGCGGCCGAGAAGCTCGGATCGACGTAACGGCTGGCGCCGCGGAAGCCGATCATCGGGTTCTCTTCGTGCGGCTCGTAGTTGCTGCCGCCGACAAGGTTGGCGTACTCGTTGGACTTGAAGTCCGACAGGCGCACGATCACCGGGTTCGGTGCGACCGAGGCGGTGAGGGTGGCGATGCCTTCGGCCAGGCGGTCCACGTAGAAGCTGACCGGATCACCGTAACCGGCAATCTTCTCGTCGATCTTCTTCTTGGTCGCCGCATCCTGGCGGTCGTATTCCAGCAGCGCGTTCGGGTGGATGCCGATGTGGCTGGCGATGATCATTTCCAGACGAGCCAGACCGATGCCGGCGTTCGGCAGCTGGCCGAAGTCGAAGGCACGTTCCGGGTTGGCCACGTTCATCATGATCTTCAGCGGTGCTGGCGGCATGTTGCCCAGATCGGTGGTGGTGCGCTCGAAATCGAGCTTGCCTTCGTAGATGAAGCCGGTATCGCCTTCAGCGCAGCTGACGGTGACCTGCTGGCCATCTTCGATGACCTTGGTGGCGTTGCCCGAACCGACCACGGCCGGCACGCCCAGCTCGCGCGCGATGATCGCGGCGTGGCAGGTACGGCCACCACGGTTGGTGACGATGGCCGAGGCACGCTTCATCACCGGCTCCCAGTCGGGGTCGGTCATGTCAGCGATCAGCACGTCGCCCGGCTGCACGCGGTTCATGTCGTCCAGCGTCTTGACCACGCGGGCGGTGCCCGAGCCGATCTTCGCGCCGACGGCACGGCCTTCGGCCAGCACATTGCCGCCCTTTTCAGTCAGCGCGAAACGCTCGATCTGGGTGGCGTGGCTGCGCGACTTCACCGTTTCCGGGCGCGCCTGCACGATGAACAGCTTGCCGCTGACACCGTCCTTGGCCCACTCGATGTCCATCGGGCGGCCGTAGTGCTTTTCAATGACCAGCGCCTGCTTGGACAGTTCCTGCACGTCCTGGTCGCTGATGGAGAAGGTGCTGCGCAGTTCGACCGGGGTGTCCTCGATCCTGACGCGCTCGCCGGGGACATCCGAATACACCATGCGGATCGCCTTGCTGCCGAGCGAACGGCGCAGGATCGCCGGCTTGCCGGCCTGCAGGGTGGGCTTGTAGACGTAGTACTCGTCCGGGTTGACCGCGCCCTGCACGACCATTTCGCCCAGGCCGAAGGACGAGGTGACGAACACCACGTCACGGAAGCCGGACTCGGTGTCCAGGGTGAACAGCACGCCGGAGGCACCGACGCCCGAACGCACCATCAGCTGCACGCCGGCGGACAGGAACACGTCCTCGTGCTTGAAGCCGTGGTGCACGCGGTAGGCGATGGCGCGGTCGTTGTACAGCGAGGCGAATACTTCCTTGACCTTGTGCACGACATCGTCGGCACCGGTGACGTTGAGGAAGGTTTCCTGCTGGCCGGCGAAGGACGCATCGGGCAGATCTTCGGCGGTGGCCGAGGAACGCACCGCAACGGCCACGTCGCCGCCGCCGTTCTTGTCGCACAGCTGCTGGTAAGCACTGCGGATGTCCTGGTCCAGCTGCGGCTGCAGCGGGGCATCGATCACCCAGGTGCGGATTTCCTTGCCGGCCGCGGTCAGCGCGTTGACGTCTTCGACGTCGAGCGTGGCCAGCTTGTCGAAGATGCGCTTTGACAGGTCGTTGTGAGCAATGAAGTCCTTGAAGGCTTCAGCGGTCGTGGCGTAACCGCCGGGGACGGATACCCCCAGACCGGCAAGGTTGCCGATCATTTCGCCCAGCGACGAATTCTTGCCGCCTACGCGGGCCAGATCGCCCAGACGCAGTTCGTGCAACCACAGGATGTTCTCGTTCAAGCGCGATGCTCCGTTTGGCCATCGCCCGAGGCGGGCTGAATGGCCGCGTCCGTAGGAAGAAGCCGATATGATGCAGGTCGCAGTACCGTCGGCACAAGCTTGTGCTGCAGCCATTTTCAGCTTCAGAGGGGTGAAAACCGCGTATGTCGACCATCCGTCCGGTGTTCTACGTTTCCGATGGAACCGGTATCACCGCTGAAACCATTGGGCATAGCCTGCTCACCCAGTTCACCGGGTTCAGCTTCATCACTGATCGAATGTCGTTCATCGACGACCCCGAAAAAGCGCGGGAAGCGTGTGTCCGGATCCAGGCGGCGGGGGAGCGGTACCAGGTCCGGCCCATCGTGGTGAACTCGTGCGTCGACCAGAGCCTGAGCCTGATCCTGGCCGAAAGCGGGGCCCTGATGCTGGACGTGTTCGCCCCGTTCATCGAGCCGCTGGAGCGGGAACTGGCCAGCCCGCGCCTGGCCCGGGTCGGCCAGGCCCACGGCATGGTGGACTTCGAGACCTACCACCGCCGCATCAACGCGATGAACTTCGCGCTGACCCACGATGACGGCATCGCGGTGAATTACGACGATGCGGATGTGATCCTGGTGGCGGTGTCGCGCGCCGGCAAGACGCCTACCTGCATCTACCTGGCCCTGCATTACGGGGTGCGCGCGGCCAATTACCCGTTGACCGACGAGGATCTGGAGAGCGACCGCCTGCCACCGCGGTTGAGAAACTATCGCCGGAAACTATTTGGCCTGACCATCGATCCGGACCGCCTGCAGCAGATCCGCCAGGAGCGCCGGCCGAACTCGCGTTACGCCAACCTGGACACCTGCAAGCGCGAGGTGGCTGCGGCCGAGGTGATGTTCCAGATGGAACGGATCCCGACGCTGAGCACCACCCACACCTCGATCGAGGAGATTTCCAGCAAGGTGCTGGGCACGCTGGGGCTGCAGCGCGAGATGTATTGAGGTCGCTGGTAGAGCCGGGCGCGGCGCGGGTGGCAGCGGGGGGGG
>JAFAFD010000313.1 GCA_023423675.1 Pseudomonadota bacterium
CCGTGTGCCGATGCTGGTGAAGGTCGCGCCGGACCTGAGCGAGCGCGACATCGACGCCGCTGCCCGCGTGCTGGGCGAACTGCAGGTGGACGGCGTGATCGCCACCAACACCACCATCGATCGCAGCCGCATCGCTGGCGATCCGCTGGCCAGCGAGGCCGGTGGCCTGTCCGGTTCGCCGGTCCTGGACCAGTCGACCCTGGTGCTGCGTCGCCTGCGCGCGCGCCTGCCCGAATCGGTGCCGCTGGTGGGCGTGGGCGGCATCCTCTCCGGCGCCGACGCAGTGGCCAAGATGGCCGCCGGCGCCGCGCTGGTGCAGTGCTACAGCGGCCTGATCTACCGTGGCCCGTCACTGGTGGCCGAGTGCGTGGAGGCGATCCGTCGCCGCCGCGAAGCGCCCAGCCGTGGCGCGGTGGCGCCGCTGTGAGCGCACCCATGAACGACCACGACACCTCCGCCGCCCCGCTGCGCTGGACCCTGACCGAAAACGCCCCGCTGCAGGCGCTGAACACCTTCCACGTGCGCGCCAACGCGGCGCAGCTGCTGGAACTGCACGACCCTGCCCTGCTCCCGGACGTGCTGGCCCTGCCCAGCGTGGCCAATGGCCCGCTGCTGGTGCTGGGTAGCGGCAGCAACGTGCTCATCGCCGATGACCTGCCGGGCACCGTGCTGGTGTTCGGCAACCGCGACATCAGCTTCCTCGAACACCGTGCCGACCACGCGGTCATCCGCGCCGGCGCCGGTGTGTCCTGGCACGGCCTGGTGATGTGGTCGCTGCAGGAAGGCCTGTCCGGCCTGGAAAACCTCGCGCTGATTCCCGGCACGGCCGGTGCGGCGCCGATCCAGAACATCGGTGCCTATGGCGCGCAGGTGGGCGAGTTCATCCAGACCGTCGAAGCCTGGGACTGCCAGGAGCAGGCCTGGGTGCGCATGGACAACGAACAGTGTGGCTTCGGTTATCGCGACAGCGTCTTCAAGCAGCAGCCCGACCGCTACCTGATCACCGCCATCGAACTGAGACTGCCGCTGCTGCACGACCTGCGCATGGACTACGCCGGCATCCGCGAGGAGCTGCAGGCACAGGGCGTGGAGCTGCCCAGCGCGGTGGACGTGGCCAATGCGGTCATCACCATCCGCCGCCGCAAGCTGCCCGACCCGGACGTGCTCGGCAACGCCGGCAGCTTCTTCAAGAACCCGGTGCTGCCGCTGGAACAGGTGGAGGTGCTGCAGCAGCATTTCCCCGAGCTGCCGGTATTCCCGGCCGAGCGCGATGGCCAGCGCAAGGTCTCGGCGGCCTGGATGATCGAGGCCTGCGGCTGGAAGGGGTTCCGCGAAGGCGACGCCGGCGTGGCCCCCAGCCATGCACTGGTGCTGGTCAACCACGGCAACGCCACCGGCGCCGAACTGCTGGACCTGGCACGACGCATCTCCGCCTCGGTGCTGGAGAAATTCGGCGTGCCGATCGAACCGGAGCCGCGCCTGCTCGGCGCCCAGTGGTGAACGCCACGGCACGGCCCGTGCTCGCCACCCCGGCGCGGGCGGCGCTGCTGATGCTCGCCAGCACGATGGCGTTCGGCCTGATGGCCATCGCCATCCGCTATGCGACGCGCTACGTGCCGACCCAGGAAGTCGCGTTCTTCCGCAACGCGTTCGGCCTGCTGGCACTGTTGCCGATGCTGCTGCGGCCGGGCCGTGCGCCGCTGAAGACCCAGCAGCTGCCGCGCTATTTCGTGCGCAGCGCGATCGGCCTTGGCTCGATGCTCTGCGCGTTCTGGGCGCTGGGCCACCTGCCCCTGGCGCAGGCGGTGTCGCTGTCCTATTCCACACCGTTGTTCGTGACCATTGCCGCGGTGCTTTGGCTGGGTGAAACCGTGCGCGTGCGGCGATGGGCGGCGGTGGTGGTCGGTTTCATCGGCGTGCTGGTGATCGTGCGGCCGGGCACGGCGGGCTTTTCCGCCGGCACCCTGATCGCCGTGGCCGCGGCCCTGCTCAGTTCGCTGGTGGCGATCCAGATCAAGCAGCTGACCCGCGTGGACAGCGCCGACACGGTGGTGCTGTACACCTACGTGTTCTGGGTGCCGTTGTCGCTGGTGCCGGCGATGTTCGTCTGGGTCTGGCCCACCGGGCTGGCCTGGGTGTGGCTGGTGGCGACCGGCGTGATGGGTACGGTCGGCCAGCTGCTGTGGACGCGCGCGTTGCGCCTGGGCGAGGTATCGGCCCTGACCCCGATCAGCTTCCTGCAGCTGCCGCTGGTGACGCTGTGTGGCTGGCTGTTGTTCGATGAGAGCGTGGACCGTTGGACGCTGATCGGTGCCGGCATCATCCTGGCGGCGAATGCGTATATCGCGCACCGCGAGGCAGTGCTGGCACGGCGCGCCGCGAGCGTGGCAGCGACAGCGGCCGCCAAGCCGGCGGAGTAAGGAGTGTTCGGCAGGGCTTGCAGCCCTGCACCTGCAGAAGCCACGTCAACGTCAACGTCAGAAGCCAGAGCGGCATTCCGTGGGATGGCGGGGCACTGTGGGTTTGCGGGGACGCCGTAAATACGTCCATGTAGGCTTGGTCGCCGCTTGCTCGTGTGCGCTGTCCTGCACACACGGCAAGACCGGGGTTGGGCGTCCTGCCCAACTCGCCCGAGGCATGCCTCGGGCCCATGCGGCTCACGCCCCTGCGCAGCCCACCCGCCCGGCCCCTGACAGTTTCCGTGTGCGTCCAGCCACGGAAAAGAAAAAATCAAAGCAAGAGCGGGTCGCGCGCTGCGCGCACTCGCCGTGGGGTTGGATCCGTTT
>JAFAFD010000189.1 GCA_023423675.1 Pseudomonadota bacterium
CGCATCCACGCATGGCGTGGATCTACGGCATCCCATCCACGCGTGGCATGGATGTTCCCGTTTTGCCAGTAGATCCACGCCATGCGTGGATGGCACTCACTTCACCGCGCGATGCAGCAGGCGCTCGAACTGCACGTCACTGCATCCGTCCTCCCCGCATCCCGGCAGCGCCAGCTCCACCCGCCCCGGCGGCTGTGCATCACTCAATGGAACCGCGTCACGCAACTGCGTGCGTGTGGGATAGACATACACCAGCCGATAACGCGCTTCGCCGCTTTGCCCACGCCAGCGCTCGAACTGCAGCAGGCTACCGATCGGCGTCTTCTCCCGCTGGCCCGGCAGCGCGTAATCAGAGGCACCCAGCGCCGCCAGTACTGAGCCGATGTTGGAATCGTGGCCCACCAGCAGGCTTACCTTCGGCGTCTGCGGATCAGCAAACGCGGCACCGATATGCGACAGCAGCGGCGCCGCCACATCGCTCGCCACCTCCGGCGTGCCGAACAGGATGTCCTGGTAAGCATTGCGCACCCGCGCCAGCGCCTGCCACTGCGCATCGTCGTGCAGCCTGCCCCAACCCGCAGGCGCACCCGTCGCGTTCTGGTAATCCTCCATCAGAAGCGCATCAACCATGCCATTGGCCAGCGCCAGCGAACCAGACGCCCCCGGCTCCCTGCCCGCTTCCGCGCGGAACTGGCTGTCGCCCGCACGCAGCGTGCAGTGGCTGCGTCCCGTGCAGGCCGGCGAGGCCGCGTGTTCCACCACGCCCTCCACCACCTGCAGATCCGGCCCCAGGCGCGCCTGCGATTCGGCCTTCTGCATGGCACGCAGGGCGCGGCGCTGGAAGCCGGCATCGTCGCCGTGGATCACCGGGTCGAACAGCGGATCCATCGTGCCCAGCGGGCGGCGCTGTTCCACCGTCACGTGGCAACCGGGGAAGGCGCCGGCAACGAAGAGCTGCGCGGTGGCCTGGGTGCGCTGCAGGCTGTTGGCCAGCGCCTGGAAGTCACTGGCCTGCGGGCAGCCGCTGGCCGGCAGCAGCTGCTGCATGCGCAGCCACTGGCCGAGGTAGCGGCCCATGTAGACCTCCAGCACGCCGCCCTTGGTGGTCAGCTCACCGGCGGCAACATCCCACTTCGTCCAGGCATGCGGCGTGGCGTCAGCCAGCGTGCCGGAGGACACCAGCGGCGCGCGGAGGTTGTGGCGGCTGAGCAGGACCACCTGCTCGAGCGTGTCGCCGTGCACGGGGGCTGGCGCGGCGGCTGCGGTTGAACTGATCAGGGCAAGCGCGAGCAGCAAAGGGCGTAGCGGGTGGATCATGCGGGTCTCCGGAAACACACTGGAGTCAGAGCCCTTTCCTGCGGAAAGGGATCCGACCCCATGGGATGCATCCACGCATGGCGTGGATCTACTGCTCGGCAGCAACAAACCCACCGGTCTGCCGCGCCAACAGCCGCGCGTACAGGCCACCGGCGGCGATCAGCTCGGCATGGGTGCCGGTCTCGACGATGCGGCCCTGGTCCATCACCACCAGCCGGTCCATGCGCGCGATGGTCGACAGGCGGTGCGCGATCGCGATCACCGTCTTGCCACCCATCAGCTCGTCCAGGCTGTCCTGGATCGCCGCTTCCACTTCCGAATCCAGCGCCGAAGTGGCTTCGTCCAGCACCAGGATCGGTGCGTCCTTCAGCAATACGCGGGCGATGGCGATGCGCTGGCGCTGGCCACCGGACAGCTTCACGCCGCGCTCGCCGACGTGCGCGTCATAGCCACGACGCCCCTGCCCGTCCACCAGCGTGTCGATGAAGGCCTCGGCACGCGCCTTGGCCACGGCCGCACGCAGCTGCTCGTCGCTGGCGTCGGGACGGCCATACAGCAGGTTGTCGCGGATCGAACGGTGCAGCAGCGAGGTGTCCTGGGTGACCACGCCGATCTGCTGGCGCAGGCTCTCCTGGGTGACGTGGGCGATGTCCTGCCCATCGATCAGGATGCGGCCGCTTTCCAGGTCGTACAGGCGCAGCAGGATGTTGACCAGGGTCGACTTGCCGGCGCCGGACGGACCGACCAGGCCGATCTTCTCGCCGGGCTTCACCACCAGGTCCAGGCCGGCGATCACCCCGCCCTTCTTGCCGTAATGGAAGTGGATGTCCTGGAAGTGCACGCCGCCGTGGGCCACCTGCAGCGGCACGGCGTCCTCGCGGTCCTGCACGGTCAGCGGCTGGGCGATGGTGGTGATGCCATCCTGCACCGTGCCGATGTCCTCGAAGATGCCGTTGATGGTCCACATGATCCAGCCGGACATGTTGTGGATGCGGATGACCAGGCCGGTGGCCAGGGTGATCGCGCCCACGGTGATGTGCCCGCCGTTCCACAGCCACAGCGCCAGGCCACAGGAGCCAGCGATCAGGAAGCCGTTGACGATGGCGATGGTCAGGTCCATGCCGGTGGTGATGCGGGTCTGTGCACGGTGCTTGACCGCAAGTTCCTGGATCGACTCGGCTACGTAGGCCTGCTCGCGGCCACCATGGGCGAACAGCTTCAGCGTCGGGATGTTGGTGTAGCCATCGACGATGCGGCCCATCGCCTTGGAACGCGCCTCCGAGGCGATCCATGCACGTTGCTTCGCGCGCGGCACGAAGTACGCCAGGATCACCGCATAGGCCAGCAGCCACAGGATCAGCGGCACCATCAGGCGCCAGTCGGCCTGCGCGAACAGGTACAGCGCGGTGCCGGTGTAGACCACGATGTACCACAGCGAATCGACCATCTGCACGGCCGATTCGCGCAGCGACGTACCGGTCTGCATCACCCGGTTGGCAACGCTGCCGGCGAAATCGTTCTGGAAGAAACTCAGGCTCTGCCGCACCACGTAGTTGTGCATCAGCCAGCGCGAGCGGTTGCTCAGGCCCGGCACGATGGCCTGGTTAACCAGCAGGTTGTGCAGGCCGACCAGGATCGGCCGCGCGATGACCGTGATGAACAGCATCCAGCCCAGCTCGTTGGCGTGGCGCTGGAAGAAGCCGGCACCGGGCTGCTCGGCGACCATGTCGACGATGCGGCCCAGGTAATCGAACATCGCCACTTCCACCAGCGCCAGCAGCAGGCCGGCGATGAGGGTGGCCAGCAGCACCGGCCACACCGGGCGCAGGTAGTGCAGGTAGAACGGCAGCACCTTCTGCGGCGGCATGCGGCCGTCCACGGCCGGGAACACCGGAATCAGGGATTCAAACCAACGAAACATCACATTCCCTCGCCAGATCAGCGCGGGGATTATCCCATGGACGGTGTGTTCCCGGCGTTCGCCGGCCAGCGGCCGGCGCTACCGATACGGGGTGACCGGGGTGAACAGCAGGTCCTGGAAATCGAAGCTGAAATCGGTCAGGTCCGAGATCGACTGCATGCGCACCTCGCGTACCTTGCCGTCCGGGTCCAGGCTGAAGTTCACGAACGCATCGGCGTTGAGCGAGCGGTCATCCCAGCGCACGATGAAGGTGTCGTGCTGCCAGTGCTCCAGACGGCCGGTCAGCTGCGCGGTCTTGGCAAAACGCAGGCGCAGGCCCTTGCCTTCGGCCGACACCACCATGTCGCCATACCAGCGGTCGCGGTAGGTGGCGGCATAGGCGGCCAGCGGCAGCGACGGCGTGCTGCCCTTGGCGCGCTCGGCCTGGTGCTTGGCCCAGGCTTCATCGGCCTTGTCCTGGCCCTTGGCCACGCCCTTGGCGTAGGCGTCGACCCAGTCATGCTTCTCGCCGCCCAGGTAGGCATCGAGCACGCTCAGGGTGATGGCATTGAATGCCGCGCCCGATTCCTGGTTGGTCAGCACCACCACGCCCAGCTTCTGCCCCGGCACCAGGGTCAGGCGCGAAACCATGCCCGGCCAGCCGCCGGTATGCCAGACCAGCTTCTGCCCACGGTAGTCGCTCAGGCTCCAGCCCTCGCCATAGCCGGCGAAGTTGGCGCGCGCCGGCTCCAGCTCGGGCACGCTCGGTGCGGCGATGGCCTGCGGCGTGATCATCTGCCACATCTCTTTCTGGGTCTTGGCACTGAACAGCGGCGTGCCATCGGCCAGCGCGCCCTCGGCCAGCTGCACCTGCATCCAGCGCGCCATGTCGTGCGCACTGGAATAGATGCCGCCCGCACCGGCGTTGTTCGACCAGGTCAGCGGCGCAACGGTACGCAGATCCTTGAAATCGTACTTGGCGTGACCGACCGCTGCGTTGTCGCCGGCCTGCAGGTGGTCGGCGTTGTAGCGCGTGCCGGCCATGCCCACCTTGTCGAAGATGCGGGTCTGCAGGAACTGCTGGTAGCTCATGCCCGACACTTTCTCGATCACCTGCTGGGCGACCGCATAGAGGATGTTGTCGTAGGCATAGCGCTCGCGGAAACCGCCCTTCAGCGGCACTTGGCCCAGCCGCTGCACCACCTCGGCATTGCTGTAGGAGGTGGTCGGCCAGAACAGCAGGTCGCCTGCGCCCAGGCTGAGGCCACTGCGGTGCGAAAGCAGGTCGCGCACGGTCATCTGCCCGGTCACGAACGGATCGGACATGCGGAACGACGGCAGGTGATCGATCACCTTGTCGTCCATCTTCAGCTTGCCGTCCTCGGCCAGCAGGTTCAGCGAGGTGGCGGTGAAGGCCTTGGTGTTGGAGGCGATGGCGAACAGGGTATCGGCCTGTACCGGCGCCGGCTTGCCCAGCTCACGCACGCCCCAGCCGCGCTCCAGCACGACCTTGCCATCCTTGACCACGGCCACGGACACGCCGGGCACGTCGAACTGCGTGCGCACGCGCTCGACGGTCGCATCCAGGTCCTGCAGCTGCGCCGGGGTCGGCGCGGTTTCGGCCGCATTCGCCATCGTCGCGCAGGCCAGCAGCACGGCGCCTCCAATCCAGTTGTTCATCCAGCACCATCTCCGAACAGGGGTTGCGACCATGTGCAGGCCGTCACCGGGGTTTCGCGCGATGGTAACGGCCGTCGGCCGATCCTGCCCTGTGCCATAGGAGGGGTGTCATGGTCCACAGCGATCCATCCAGCACCGGTTCGACCATCATTCCGTGCCTGCGCTACCGCGACGCACGGGCCGCCATCGACTGGCTGCAGCGCGCGTTCGGCTTCCATGCCCAGGCGGTGTACGCCGAAGGGGAGACGGTCTTCCACGCGCAACTGGTGTTCGGCAGCGGCATGATCATGCTCGGCTCGGCCAGCAACGGCGGTGAGTGGTCGAAGCTGGCGGTGATGCCCGACGAAGTCGGCGGCCGGCAGACCCAGAGCGCCTGCGTCATCGTCGCCGATGCGGACGCGCACTACGCGCGGGCCAAGGCGGCCGGCGCCCGCATCGTCATCGACATCGCCGACCAGGACTACGGCGGCCGGGGCTACGCCTGCGCCGATCCCGAAGGCTATTTGTGGTGGTTCGGCAGCTACGATCCCTGGCGCGCGGACCACGGCCAGTGAGGCCCGCCGCGATCCGCTGCGGCATCGGAGGCTGGGTGTTCCCCGAGTGGCGCGGTGGCATGTTCTACCCCGAGGGCCTGCCGCAGCGCGAGGAGCTTGCGCACGCCAGCCACGCGCTGCGCTGCATCGAGATCAACGGCACGTTCTACCGCACGCCCACCGAAGCGCAGTGCGCGCAGTGGGCGGCACAGACGCCCGAGGGCTTCCGATTCTCGATGAAGGCGCCACGCTACCTCGTGCAGCGCCGCGACCTGTCCTCCACCGTCGACGCGGCTGCGCCGTTCCTGCAGGCCGCGCTGGCGCTGGGTGATCGGCTGGGCCCGCTGCTGTGGCAGTTCGACCCGAAGCATCCGGCCGATGCGGTGGCACTGGAAGCGCTGATGGCCGCGCTGCCGAAGACGCTGCAGGGCGTGCCGCTGCAGCACGCGCTGGAAGTGCGCAACGCGCAGATGCATGGGCCCGACCTTGTCACCGCCGCGCGCCGCCATGGCGTGGCCCTGGTGATCGAGGACAGTGACGAGGCCCCGCTGCACGGCGACGTCAGCGCCGGCTTCGTCTACGCGCGGATCAAGCGCAGCCAGGCGCGCCTGCGCGAAGGCCTGCCGCGTCCGCAGCAACAGCGCTGGGTCGAACGTGCGCGGCGCTGGTCACGCGGCGAACCCGTGGACGACCTGCCCTGCCTCGCCGAACCGGCGGTGCCGCAGCCGCGCGAGGTCTACCTGCTGTGCATCGGCGCGGGCAAGGCACGCAATCCCGCCGCGGCGATGGTCCTGCAGCGGCTCAGCGACGGCGCCAGCGATCCAGCGCCCACAGCAGCGTCCAGCCCAGTACGAACACGCCGGCCACGCGCAGCACGTTGAGCGCGAACGCGGCAGGGCCGATCCGCTGCCATTCCAGGAAGGGATACGGGGCCTGCCCGATCAGGGCGGCCACCAGCATCGCCCAGCCCAGGTAGGCCACCGGCACCAGCAGCACCCTGCCCAGCGCGCGCCAGCGCAGGCCTCCGTGCGGCAACAGCAGCAGCCAGCCGCCCAGGTACAGCAGCGGCACGGCGTAGTGCAGGCCCATGTCGACCCACCACTGCAGGCCGGTGGGCTGCCACAGCCCCTGCAGGGCCACCGCATAGACCAGGCCGGTCACGCCGATGCACAGCGCCAGCAGCGCCGCCGGGGTCGCCTGCAATGTTCGCCCCGACGCCAGGCGCAGGCAGCCCAGGCACACGGCCAGGTTGCTGAGGATGGTGAAGTAGCCGAAGAACCGCAGCGTCGCCGCGGCGATGCCCACGCTGCCGCCGGGGCCGTTGACCAGCAACAGGTACTGCAGCAGCAGTGAGGTGGCGGCGACCAGCGCGGTCAGCGCGGCCCAACCCCGCAGCAAACGGTCGGCAGGCATGGCTCGGACTCCGTGGACGGAATGCAGCAGGCGGCCCTCACCATCGCCGGCCGCCCCGTGCTTGCCGCACAATACACGGATGACGACCCCCGACACCCGCAAAGCGCTCTGGCAGATTCATTTCTGTGTCCTGTTGTGGGGTGTCACCGCCATCCTCGGCAAGCTGATCACCCTGCCTGCCCTGCCGCTGGTGTGGTGGCGCATGCTGCTGGTGGTGGCGATGCTGGCCCTGCTGCCGCGCGTCTGGCGCGGGCTGCGCACCCTGCCCCTGCGGCTGGTGGCCGGTTATGCCGGGATCGGTGCGCTGGTCGCCCTGCACTGGCTGACCTTCTATGGCGCGGTGAAGCTGGCCAATGCTTCGGTGGCCGCCACCTGCATCGCGCTGGCGCCGGTGTTCACCTCCATCATCGAACCCTGGGTGGCCAAGCGGCCGTTCCAGCTGCGCGAACTCGCCTTCGGCCTGGCGGTGCTGCCGGGCGTGGCCCTGGTGGTCGGCGGCGTGCCCGATGGCATGCGCCTGGGCGTGCTGGTGGGTGCGCTGTCGGCGCTCCTGGTGGCGGTGTTCGGCTCGCTCAACAAGCGCATGGTCAGCCATGCCGACCCGCTGACGGTGACCGCGCTGGAACTGGGCGCCGGCACCCTTACCCTGACCCTGCTGGCACCGGTGCTGCCGTACCTGCTGCCGGCACTGGCCAGCCCGCTGTGGGTGGTGCCCAACCTGCACGACAGCATCCTGCTGCTGGTGCTGGCGGGGGTCTGCACGCTGCTGCCGTTCGCCCTGGCCCTGGTCGCCCTGCGCCATCTCAGCGCCTACACCGTGCAGCTGGTGACCAACCTGGAGCCGGTCTATGCCGTGCTGCTGGCGGTGGTGCTGCTGCGCGAACAGCATGAAGTGACGCCGTGGTTCTACCTGGGCGTGGCGATCATCGTCGGTGCGGTGTTCCTGCACCCGCTGTTGAACCGTCGCAAGCGGGTGCAGCACCCGGAGATCCTGGGCACGGCCGAGGCGCGCAACATCGCCGAGTGAGGCGATTTTGTAGCGTCGAGCCACGCTCGACTGCGCCTTTTGTAGAGTCGAGCCATGCTCGACTGCTCTCCGCGAAAACCAGCCGAGCATGGCTCGGCTCTACAGAACAGCAGAAGCCGTCGAGCAAGCTCGGCTCTACGGCGCCAGTTCCACCCGGTTGCGGCCGTTGCCCTTGGCCCGGTACAGCGCCGCGTCGGCACGGGCGAGGGTCTGGTCGGTGGTTTCGCCGGCCTGGTACTGGGCCACGCCGATGCTGACCGTCACCGGGAAGCCCAGCGGCAGGTCGGCCACGGCCATGCGCAGGAACTCGCACTGCAGTTCGGCGGTGCGCAGGTCCACGTCCGGCATCAGCGCCACGAATTCCTCGCCGCCATAGCGCGCGGCCATGCCGCGGCCGGAGAAATGCGAGCGCAGCAGCGCGCCCAGCTCGGCCAGCACCCGGTCACCGGTGGCATGGCCCTGGAAATCATTGATGTGCTTGAAGTGGTCGATGTCCACCAGGGCCACGCAGGTCTGCCGCGGCTGGCCATCGGCGCTGCTCACCGCGTCCTGCAGGGCGGCGGCCATCGCGCGCCGGTTCGGCAGGCCGGTCAGCGCGTCGGTGCGGCTCTGTTCGGCCAGGTCGGCGTTCTGCGCCAGCAGCACGTCGTGGTACTCGGACAGCAGGCGCTCGTAATCGTCGCGCTGCATCATGTGGCTCTGGATATCCCGCGCGAAGCGGCGCAGCTCCATTACCAGCATGACCTGGCGGGACAGCGCGGCCAGTGCCTCGGCCTGGCTGGCATCCAGGTACTGGGGCTCAGGATCGAACACGCACAACGTGCCCAATGGCTGACCATCCCTGCTGATCAGTGGCGCACCGGCATAGAAGCGCACATGCGGATCGCCGGTGACCAGTGGGTTGTCGTGGAAACGGACGTCCTGCTGCGCATCCTCCACCACCATGACCTCTCGCGGTTTCAGGATTGCGTGCCCGCACATCGAATCGTCACGCGGCAGCTCGACCGCCAAGGTTCCGTTGATCGATTTGAACCACTGCCGTTCAACATCGATCAGAGTGACAGCGGCCATGCTGGTGCCACACACGGCCTTGGCGATGACCACCAGGTCATCGAAGGATTTTTCGCGCTCCGAGTCCAGGATGTGGTAGCGGCGCAGCGCTTCCAGGCGTTGGGGCTCATCAATCGGCTTGTCGGGCTTGATCATGCAGCGTCACTTTCCGGCAGGTCACTGCCGAGTCTAGCGGATGATGCGGCCCGACAGCCGAGCGCAGGATCGGCGTGACAGGCTCCGTTACCAGTCCTGCTGCTTGGGCAGTAGCCCGCGCAGTTCCTGCTCGGTCAGGTTGCGCCACTGGCCCGGCTTCAGCGCACCGATCTTGATGTTGTCGATGCGCACGCGGCGCAGCTGGGTGACGCGGTAATCGAACGCGGCGGCCATCAGGCGGATCTGCCGGTTCAGGCCCTGCTCCAGGGTGATGCGGAAACCGAACTTGGCGATGCGCGAGGTGCGGCACGGCAGGGTCATCTGGTCGTGGACACGCACGCCGCGGGCCATGCCGCGCAGGAACTCATCGGTGACCGGCTTGTTGACCGCCACCAGATACTCCTTCTGGTGGCCGTTCTCGGCGCGCAGGATCTGGTTGACGATGTCGCCGTTGCTGGTCATCAGGATCAGGCCCTCGGAATCCTTGTCCAGGCGGCCGATCGGGAAGATGCGCTGTTCGTGGCCGACGAAGTCGACGATATTGCCCTTGACCGAGCTCTCGGTGGTGCAGGTCACACCTACCGGCTTGTTCAGCACGATGTACACGTGGCGGCGGGCGCCGGGCTTGCGGGCTACGCGCACCTGCAGTGGCTGGCCGTCGACCAGCACGGTGTCACCTGCGCCAACCACGGCGCCGGTACCGCCAGGGTGGCCGTTGACGGTGACCCGGCGGGCGGCGATCAGGCGATCGGCCTCGCGGCGGGAGCAGAAGCCGGTTTCAGCGATGTATTTGTTGAGTCGGGTGGTCATGGCCCCATTATCGGCCATCCCCGCCCCGCCCGGGTCACGCCGGCAGCAATGGATCGACGGTTTCGCCGTCGAAGACCCGGTTGCGACCGCTGCGCTTGGCCACGTACATGGCATGGTCGGCCCGCCGCAGCAGCGCGGCCAGGTCGTCCTCGCCCGGTCGCCACTGCGCCAGGCCGATGCTGGCGGTCACTTCCAGGCTTGGCACTTGCAGCTCCCGGCAGATCTCGGTGATGCGCTGGCGCAGCTGCTCCAGGCGGTCTGCAGCCGTTTCGCGCGGCATGCCCGGCAGCAGCAGCAGGAACTCTTCCCCGCCCATCCGCACCACTTCGTCCTGGTGGCGCACGGCCGCACGCAGGGCCTGGGCCACGGCCACCAGTACCTGGTCGCCGACCGCATGGCCGTGGCGGTCGTTGATGTCCTTGAACAGGTCGATGTCGAGGAAGCCGATGACCAGCGTGCCGCCCTCGCGCTGCACCCGCTGCAGCTGCTGGTCCAGCTGCTGCAGGCCGGCGCGGCGGTTGGGCAGGCCGGTCAGCATGTCGGTCTCGGCCAGCTGGCGCATCTCGTCGCGCTGCTGGCGCAGTCGCCCCAGGCGCTGGTTGAGCGCGTAGGCAGCCATCATCAGCAGCCAGGTGACGGCCAGCTGCAGCGCCTCCACCCGATATTCGAACAGCCACTGCGCGCGGGTCGCATCGGCCACCACCAGCACCAGCATCGGCGAGAGCGCGGCCAGCCCGGCCATGGCCCAGGCATCCCCGCGCATGCGGGCCCACACGCCCATGGCCAGCGACAGCAGGCAACCGCTGATGAAGCAGCCCTGCAGCACCCGCGCCACTACCACCAGACTCTCCCGCTGCAGCCACGGCACCAGCACGGCCACGCCCATCAGGCCCCACAGCAGCAGCTGCTGGGCCAGGCGCGAACGCGGCAGCACGCGGTCACCGCCGTTCAGCCGCCACAGCGCCGGCAGAACCAGCGCCAGGGTCGCCGCTGTCAGTGACAGCAGCCACCAGGGACCGCGATCGCCGATCGGCAGCCACGGTTCGGGGTAGCCACTGAGGCCGCCGAGGATGGACTGCCACAGCACCAGCACCACGGTGGCGGCGATATAGAACAGGAACGTGCGGTCACGCGTGGTCAGGAAGGCCATCAGCGCCGACAGCGCCAAGGCGATGGCCACGGCGATGCAGGCCGCGCGCACCAGCAGGCGCGCGGTGTCGTTCTGTTGCACGGGGCTGGGCGCACCCAGCAGCAGCGTCGGCACCCAGCGCGCCTTCAATGGCCGCTGCCAGGACACCACGAACGGCTCATGGCTGCCGGCCGGGGGCACGGCGACGATGCCGATGCCGGCGCGGAAGCGCGAATCACGGGTGCGCGCGTCGTGCATGTTGCCGCAGATCTCGCGGTCGCCATGCTTGAGGCGTACTTCACCAGCAAACACATTGAACACATCCAGCGCCTGCGGCTCACCGGACCAGCCTCCGGGCGGGGCGTCGACGGTGACCTGCTGGCGGTCGCCGGACAGCATCTCCGGTGTGCAGGCGCGATGCGGGGTGGGCTCATCGGTGGCGGCGCCGACCAGCAGGTAATCGCGGCCGTTTTCGACCGTTCGCGCATGGCCGAGCCATGGCGCGGCGAGCACCATCAGCAGCACGACCAGTACCGCCCCCGTTCCGTAACGCCACTGCCTGCCGACCACGCTACATCCTGATTCTGCTTACGCCCGCGCCCGCTGCGCGTCGCCCCTGGCGGGCATTATCGCAGCCGAATGGGCCTTGGATGTGTAGGCCAATGGTGGTAGTTGGAGGCTGTTGGTCGGCAGGGCTTGCAGCCCTGCACCTGCAGAGGCCAGAGCCGAAGCAACAGCAGACGCTGGCTATCCGTGGGTTGGCGGGGTGGGTCCGGTTGAGGGGGACGCTGCAAGTACGTCCCTGTAAGCTCGGTCGCCGCATCCATGCGGCTC
>JAFAFD010000035.1 GCA_023423675.1 Pseudomonadota bacterium
GGCGCGTTGTCTGCATTGCATTGATGTTGCTTCGACTTACTTGACGCTGACCAGCTTGACTTCGAACTGCACCGCCACGTTCGGCGGGAAGCCGGTGCGCGGGTCGGCACCGTAGGCCTGATCCGGCGGCAGGGTGATTTCCCACTTCGAGCCAGCCGGCATCTGCAGCAGGGTCTCGCGCATGGCCTTCATTTCGACTTCGCTAACCTTGATCGACGGAATCTGCTGGGCCGGACGGGCTTCGGTCGGACGCTGGCCGAACGGGTACGGACCGGCCACTTCCAGCTGCACGGTGTTGGCCTGGGTCGGCTTGGCACCCTTGCCGGCTTCGATCACGCGGTACTGGACGCCGCTCGGCAGGGTCTGCACGCCCGCCTTGGCCTTGTTTGCCGCAACGAACTGGTCGCTCTTGGTCTTGTTTTCGGCAGCAGCCTTTTCGTACTCGGCCTTGGCGGCCTGGGCACGGCCCTGCTCACGCTTCTGGAACGCTTCAACGGCCGGCTTCAGCTGCTCGGCGGTGATCGCCGGCTGCTTCTTGGCGTAGGCGTCCTGCAGACCCTTCACCACCGAGTTGATGTCCAGCTGCTCACCACGACCGGTCAGCTCCGCCAGATTGTTGCCGTAGTCATAACCGAAGTAATAGCTCAGCTTGCCCTTTTCGGACGCGACGTCCTGGGCGAGGGCATTGCCCGTCAGGGCCAGGGCCGCGACGGCGACCGCGATAGAACGCAACTTCATCAAACAGTTCTCCAGGGGTGGTAACTCAGGGACGTTCTGCGCCGCCCTGAGGCGACGGGTTAGGATACCGGCCACAACGTGTAACCGCTACTGACCACGCAGGCTTTGACCCACCTGCGTTTCAAGAGTTCAATCTCACTTTTTTTTAACGTTCCAGGAGCTTTCCGTGGCCTCAGCCCCCGCCGACCAGCCCGTCGCCGTGACCGATGACGGTGCCATCCGCACCCTCACCGTGCAGCGCCCGGAAAAGCTCAATGCCCTCAATGCGGCCACCCTGCAGGCCCTGGCCGAGGCGTTCAGCGCGGCGGCGGCCGACCCGGACGTCCGCGTGGTGGTGCTGACCGGCGCCGGCCCCAAGGCCTTCGTGGCCGGTGCCGACATCGCCGAGATGAACACCCTCAGCGCGGTTCAGGGACGTGATTTCTCGCTGCTCGGCCAGGCCCTGATGCGGCAGATCGAGCGCATGCCCAAGCCGGTCATCGCCCGCGTCAATGGCTTCGCGCTCGGCGGTGGGCTGGAGCTGGCCATGGCCTGCCACCTGCGCATCGCCGCCGATACCGCCAAGGTCGGCCAGCCGGAGATCAACCTGGGGCTGATCCCGGGCTTCGGCGGCAGCCAGCGCCTGCTGCGCCTGTGCGGCCGCGCCGCCACCCTGGAACTGTGCCTGCTGGGCGCCCCGATCGACGCCGAACGCGCCCTCGCGCTGGGCATCGTCAACCAGGTGGTGCCGGCAGCCGAACTCGACAACCGCGTGCAGGACGTCGCCAGGCAGCTGGCACGCTCGGCGCCGCTGGCCCTGCGCGGTCTGCTCGATGCCGTGCACGTGGGCGGCGAATGCAGCCTGGAGGCCGGCCTGGAGTATGAAAGCGCGCAGTTTGGCCTGCTGTTCGCCACCGAGGACATGCGCGAAGGCACCAGCGCGTTCCTGCAGCGCCGCCCGCCGGCCTTCCAGAACCGCTGACCCCATGGCATCCCGACCCAACCCCGTGCAGCTGTTTGCCCGGGTCCAGGCAGACGATCTCGATGGCGCCCTGCAGAACGGCCTGATGGACTACATCGCCGCCGATGCCGACGCACACCTGCTGCCCGGCCACCCGGAACTACCGCAACGGCTGCTGCAGGCACAACATGACCTGCGCACCGCCTGGGCCGCACGCGAACGCTATCGCGCACGCGCTGTGCGCCTGGCACGCCGCGAAGCCGAACGTGATGCACGTCGCACACCGGCACCGGCGCCCGATGTGAAACCCGCGCTGCCCGCTGCGGCGGCCGCGATCCTCGCCCGGGCCAAGGCCCGCGCCGCAGGCAAGGAACAGTAATGGCCACAGCAAAGAAGACCACGCGCGCACCTGCGCGTCGTGGCAGCGTGATGCCGCGCGCCGACGTGGTGGAAATGTTCACCCGCCTGCGCGAACTCAACCCGCACCCGAAGACCGAACTGGAATACAGCTCACCGTTCGAACTGCTGGTGGCGGTGGCACTTTCGGCGCAGGCCACGGACGTGGGCGTCAACAAAGCGACGCGACGCTTGTTTCCAGTAGCCAACACGCCGGCGAAGATCCTCGCCCTCGGTGAGGACGGCCTGAAGAAATACATCGCCACCATCGGCCTGTTCAACGCGAAGGCGAAGAACGTGATCGCCACGTGCGCGATCCTGCTGGAGAAGTACGACGGCGAAGTGCCACGTGATCGCGAAGCGCTCGAAGCCCTGCCCGGTGTCGGCCGCAAGACCGCCAACGTGGTGCTCAACACGGCGTTCGGCGAACCGGTGATGGCGGTCGACACGCACATCTTCCGCGTCTCCAACCGCACCGGGCTGGCACCGGGTAAAAATGTGCGCGAAGTGGAGGACCGCCTGGTGAAGGCGATCCCGGCCGAGTTCCTGCTCGATGCGCACCACTGGCTGATCCTGCACGGTCGCTACGTGTGCAAGGCACGCAAGCCGGATTGCCCGGGCTGCGTGATTGCCGACCTGTGTCGCTTCAAGGAAAAAACCGTCGCGTAGACCGCAGGAAACGCATCCACGCGTGGCGTGGATCTACTGCAATCCGTGCGCAACCCCAGCGTCACATGCAAGCGTTTACATCGTCAGCCCCTGACGCGACGGGGCCTGCGGCGGATCTCGGCCGCGCGCGAACTGTCACATTTACGCAATCTTTACCTTTTAGCCTGCGCGCATCTTCCCACCTGCCTGCAAGGCTCCTCTCCATGAAACTGCATCACCAACTCCTGACGGTGGCCGTGGCTGCTGCGCTGTACGTGCCGGCTGCACACGCTGAAGTCGCCATCGATGTGATCGGCGGTTCGGAAATCACCTTCGAAGGCCTGGTCCAGGCCGACGGCAACTGGTTCGACAATGACGTCGTGGACCTCAACGGCGGTGACGCCGGCAATGGCAAGGACAGCGAATTCGAACTGCGTCGCGCCGAGCTGGTGCTGAAGGGCAAGGGCCCGGGCAACGTGGAGTGGGTCGTCGGCTACGACGCCAAGGCTGACAAGTTCCTCGACACCAACGTCAAGTACAAGCTGCTGGGCAACGCCAACCACTTCATCCAGGCCGGCCAGTTCAAGCAGCCGAACAGCCTGGAAGAACTGTCCAGCACCAAGAACAACGACTTCATCTCCAAGGCTGCGGTCACCAACACCTACGCGGTCGCCCGCCGCCTCGGTGGCGCCTACAGCTACGGCCAGGACAACTGGTCGGTCACCGCCAGCGCCTTCGGCCGCGAACTGACCCGCAACCTGGCCCACGGCAGCGGCTACGGCGCACGCGGCACCTTCGCCCCGATCAACGAGAAGGGCCAGGTCCTGCACTTCGGCCTGAGCTACGTCGACTACGACGCCGACGCCGACACCCTGCGCGTGCGTGCCCGTCCGAACGCCGACCTGGCCACCGCGCGCCTGGTCGACAGCGGCAACATGACCGACACCGACCGCGTCAGCACCCTCGGCGCTGAAGCCATGTACTTCCAGGGTCCGTTCAAGGCCCAGGCCGAGTACTACAGCAGCAAGGCCAAGCGCTACGACCACGACAACTACACCAGCGATGGCTACTACGTCAGCGGCGTGTGGAACGTGACCGGCGAGACCTGGAGCTACAAGGGCGGCACCCCGGGCACCGGCCTGCCGAACAACCCGGCTGGCGGCCAGTGGCAGCTGGGCGTGCGTTACGACCACATGGATCTGAACGACGGCAACCTGTCGGCCAACCCGGTGGCCGGTCGCCCGCCGATCGTCGATGGCGTGCTGGGCGGCAAGATGGACATCTGGACCGTCGGCGCCAACTGGTACTGGCGTTCGAACTTCAAGTTCATGGTCAACTACGTGATGGTGGACAGCAAGAAGTACAGCTCCACCGCCCGCGGCTTCGTCAATGACGATCCGAACATCCTGGAAGCCCGCGCGCAGTTCTTCTGGTAAGACCTGACGCACGCGTTGCAACGAAGGCACGGCTCCGGCCGTGCCTTCGTCGTTTCAGCGCCCGTTCGCCCCTGCCACCCGGTGGCCACACCTGCGCAGCATCGGCGCCGGAGCAGCGCCGTGGAGGCCGCCAAGCCCCATTCCCTGCCCTGTCCAGAAGGCCCTGCGGGCCCTCTGGCGCGGGTTCCGTGACATTCATGACGGGTGTCACGATTGCGTCATACGACAGACGCGGGCGTGTCACGTAACCGTTATGGAATGTGCACCGAAACGTCGGGCAGCCGCCCTTCGACCACCCCAGGAGTCTCTCCCGTGATCCACGCCTTCAAGTCGCGCGCCGCTGTCGCCATCCTGGCTGCATCGTCCGTGTTCGCCGCCAACGCCGCCGATGTCACCGGCGCGGGCGCTTCGTTCATCTACCCGGTCATGTCCAAGTGGTCGGCGGACTACAGCACCGCGACCGGCAAGAAGGTCAACTACCAGTCGATCGGTTCCGGTGGTGGTATCGCCCAGATCAAGGCGGCGACCGTGGACTTCGGTTCCTCCGACGCCCCGCTGAAGCCGGAAGAGCTGGCTGCGGCCGGCCTGGCCCAGTTCCCGTCGGTCATCGGCGGCGTGGTGCCGGTCATCAACGTGGAAGGCCTGCAGCCGGGCCAGCTGAAGCTCAATGGCGCCGTCCTGGCCGACATCTTCCTGCACAAGATCACCACCTGGAACGATCCGGCGATCGTCGCGCTGAATCCGGGCGTGGCCCTGCCCGCCGGCAAGATCAACACCGTGCACCGCTCCGACGGATCGGGCACCACCTTCAAC
>JAFAFD010000139.1 GCA_023423675.1 Pseudomonadota bacterium
GCCTGGCACTACTGGAATCAGGTCTGGCCGAAGCGAGGGGGGGCGCCACGGGTATCAGTTCGGGTAGTAGAGCAGGGCGGAGCCCTCGGCCAGTGCTTCTTCGTAGAAGCCGGCAAAGCGACGGTAGGCATCGGTGTTGAGCGCGTCCACCTGGAATCGGCCGCAGCGCAGGTCATTGATCTGGTCGAAACCGAAACGCGCGCACTCGGCCTGTGCCAGGTCGAAGGCATCACGCTCGTCGTCCTGCCTCAGGAACAGCATGGCGTTGTGGACCGCGCCGGGTTCAGGCGCGTTCCATTCAAACTCCGTCGTACCGGCATAGCGGCCGGTGAATCCATAAACCATCACGATCACGTGGCATTTCCCGGCAGGACCGCGGAGGTGCCGACAATCACCAGCACCTCCGCGGGCATCACATCGACACCTTCTTCCGGTTGTCGTCGCTGTCGCGGTCGATCAGCTTGTTGTACGGATCGAACCCGGCCTCATCCGGTTTGCCATCCACGGTCACGGTGATCACCGGAGCGGCCTCGGTGATGTGCTGACGCTGCAGGTACAGCACCTTCTGGTCGCGCTCCTTGCCGGAAGGCGCATTGGCGAACACGCCGATCTCGATCCAGTCGTCCAGCGTGGCCGGGGTTTCCTTGCCCTGGCCATCGGCATGCACCTTGGCAGCGTGCAGCTTCAGGGTGACGTCGTAGCGGCCATCCGCACGTTTCTTCGCGCTGGCCGTCTCCAGCCGGTTGTCATAGAGGGTGATCTTCTCGAACAGATCGGTCAGCAACTGCTGGCGGTCAGCCGGTGCTTCGGCACGCAGGTAGCCCAGCAGTTCGCGCGAGGTGGTGTACGGCGGCTGCTGGTAGCCCTTGTCCTGCAGGAAGCGCTTCAGTGCGCGGTTGAGGGCGGCTTCGCCCATCTCCTCGCGCAGGCGGTAGAACACCAGCGAACCCTTGCGGTAGTGGATGTACTGCTGGTTCTCCACCCGCTCCAGCGGCAGCTCCTCGATGCGTTCGCTGCCACGCTCGGCCAGGTACCGGTCCAGTTCGGTCTTCAGGAACTGGCGCATGTGCGCGCGGCCGTACTCCTGTTCCATCACCATCAATGCCGAGTACTGCGCCAGTGATTCGGACAGCATGGTGGCGCCCTGCACGTTGGCGCCGATCACCTGGTGTGCCCACCACTGGTGGGCGATCTCATGCGCGGTGACGTAGAACACGTAGTCCACGTTGTCCGGGTCGCGCAGGTCGGCGATGAAGCCGAGCGACTCGGAGTAGGGAATGGTGTTGGCGAAGGACTGGGCGAAGCTGCGGTAGCCCGGGAACTCGATGATGCGCACCTGGCGATGCTGGTACGGGGTAAAGTTCGCCTCGTAGTAGGCCAGCGACTTCTGCACGGCCTCGATCATCCGATCCACGTTGTAGGGGTGGGCCGGGTCGAAGTACACCTCGATCGGGATGTCCTTGTACATGCCTTTCTTCACCTGCCAGCGTGCGGACAGGTAGGCGTAGAAGTTCAGCATCGGCCGGTCCATGGCGTAGCTGAAGCAGCGCCGCCCATCCACGGTGGCTTCCTTCTGCAGGTAGCCCGGTGCCAGCGCCACCTGGTCTGGTGCGGTGCAGATGGTGGTGCGGAAATCCAGCCAGTCGGCGTCGTTGGACACGTAGTTGTTGGCGCGCGCGGCGTCATCCTCCAGCTTCGGCATGCGGGTCGGCTCACCCAGCCCGCGCTTGCGCCGCTCGTTGCGATCCTTCAACTCGCTGTTCTCGTCATAGCCGAAGGAGGGCAGCAAGCCGCTGTTGAAGAACGTGCCGTTGTCCACGATGTAGCTGGGCGCCTGGCCAGCGGTGATGCCCTTTGGCTTCTGTTCGGCGCGGAAATGTACCGTGCGCTGTTCGCCGGGCCGCAGCGGCGTGGCCAGGCGGTAGATGCGGTAGCCCAGGTCGGCATCGTGGAAGCTGAGGATCTGCCCGCCAAGGTCGACCTTGATCAGCTCACGGTCGTCGCCCATCGAGATGTGGATGTCGTTGATCGGCACCGCGTGCGGATTGCGGATCGTCCAGTCGGCATCGATGGTCACCGTCTGCGTTTCCGGACGCAGGTCCACGCGGTTGTCGATGGCGATGATGCGCGGCTGCGGCAGGTTGCGGTACTTGGACAGCTCGCGCTCGTAGCGCACCTGCAGGTCACGCTGCTGGTCCGGCGACACGAACTCGTTGCGGATGTTGGTGCTCCAGTACAGCCAGCTGCCCAGGGCAACAAAGGCGACCAGCGATACAGCGAACCCCGCGCCGGTCGGACCGCGCAGGCGGTGCATGGCCAGCTTCACCCGCTCACGCAGACCGGTGCCGACGCCGCGCACCCAGAACGCGGAGGCCAGGAACAGCAGTGCGATCAGCAACAGGGCCCAGTAAGCCTGGAACACCAGCTGGCCCGGCAGGAAGTGGCCGTAGCCATTCATGTCCGAGTACGGGGCGTTGGGCCAGTTGCCGAAGTTGTACAGGTTCTGGGTGAAGTCCAGCAGCCCCAGTGCGACCTGGGCGATCATCACCACGATCAGCAGCGCATAGCCGAAGAACTTGTTGTTGGTCAGCACCTGCAGGACCAGTGCCAGCCCACCCATCAGGACATAGAGCACAGAACCCAGCGCCAGGACTTTCAGGTACAGCAGTGGCTGCAGGTGGGTGAAGCCCTGGACCAGCTGCATCGCCATCGACACCACTGCGCCGATGAACTGGAACGCGGCAACGATGACCACCAGCGTGGTAAACCGGGCCAGCAGCGGTACCCAGTTGGGCACGGGCATGGCGTCGTTCACTTCGTTCAGGCGCGCGGTGCGCTCCTTCCAGATCAGTTCACCCGAATAGAACAGCACGATGATCACCAGCAGCCAGCTGTAGGCGCCCTGCAGGGACGACAGCATTTCGGCGGTCACCGGCCATATCGGCGTGCCGTACAGCGCTCGCTGCTGCAGCGCGCCGGGGATGAAGTTGGCCAGGCCGAGGATCAGCAGCACGATGAAGGGCACGCTGCGCAGCACGCCGAAGGTATCGAAGCGTACCTGTCGCAGGAACTGCTGCAGGCTGGTGGCGGCGCCGAAGACCGGGCGCACGCGCGGTGCCACGATATGCGTCGGCCTTGCCGGTTCGGTGCTGGCAACGACCTTGCGTCGGCCCCAGCGGCTGCGGGCGCTGCCGGCGCGTTCGGTGCGGAACAGGGCGAAGGTGGCGGCGAACAGCGCTGCGGCCACACCCAGCCACAGGGCGCGGTTGGCCAGCAGGTAACCGGCCACCGGTGGCAGCTGCGTGTTGCTCTGCTCGGTGGCCCAGTAGCGCACGGCACGGCCCAGCGCACGCATGCCCAGCGGCTCGGTCAGCGTGGCGATCCAGACGTTGTCGATGTCCTTCAGCAGCGAGGCGCTTACTCCGTACAGCACGAAGTAGCCGACCAGGCCGATGTAGACCCACAGGATCGAGCGGGTCGCCGCCGCCAGCATCGAGAGCAGGGCGGTGGTGAACACCACGTTGGGCAGGACGATCCAGGTGAACGTCCAGGCATACGCAGCCAGCGACACCGGGCCCACCCGGGCCTTGTCCACCCACGGCATGAACGGCCCCAGGAAGATGCCCAGTGCGATGACCAGGTAGACCACCAGGCTGGCGCAGATCGCGGCGAGGATGCGCCCGGCCAGGTAGTCGCGGCGCTTGATCGGGCTGGCGAAGATCAGTTCGGCGGTGCCCAGCTCGAAGTCACGCAGCAGGGCATTGCTGACGAACATCGTGGACACCAGCATGCACACCATGGTGAAGATGCCCATGAAGCGTGCGATGACGATGGGCGCGTTGCTGTACACGTTGCCGGTGCCGCCGCCGATCTGCACGGCTTCGGTGGAAGCGGCGGCGAAGGCCAGCGCGGCGAACAGGAAGGCCAGCAGCCACAGCAGCGGCGAACGCAGCTGCTCGCGCAGCTCGAAGCGGAAGAAGGTCAGGATCATGGTCTACTCCGGTCAGGCCGCGCGGGCACGCGCCTGCAGGCGCAGGCGCTGGAAGTAGACGTCCTCGAGATCGGGGGCCACGGCGCGGAAGCCATCGCCGGGATCGCTGGCGCTGTGGATGTGGATGACCGGGCGGCCGCCGACCAGGCGCGAGGACAGCACCACGTAGCGCGCCTCGTGGTCGGTCAGCTCGGACGGATCGACCTGCTTGCGCCAGACCTGGTTTGCCAGCGCTTCGATGGCATCGGTGGGGCGGCCGGTCAGCAGCACCTGGCCTTTGTTCATGATGGCCATGCTCGGGCACAGGTCGGTGACGTCCTCCACGATGTGGGTGGAGAGGATCACCGCGACGTTCTCGCCGATGGCGGCCAGCAGGTTGAGGAAGCGGTTGCGCTCCTCCGGGTCGAGACCGGCGGTGGGTTCATCGACGATGACCAGGCGCGGATCGCCGAGCAGGGCCTGGGCGATGCCGAAGCGCTGGCGCATGCCGCCGGAGTAGGTGCCCAGCTTGCGCTTGCGCGC
>JAFAFD010000151.1 GCA_023423675.1 Pseudomonadota bacterium
CCCCCCCCCCTGCCGCGCTGGGCTCGACTCTACATGAGCAAGGCAGTCGAGCAAGCTCGACGCTACATGCGCGAGCTCTCCAGCTGGGTGGTCAGCAGTCGGGTCAGGTTCCGGCGTGCGAAATACCCCTGCAGCTGCGCGGCCTTGATGGTCCGCGCTTTCAGCTTCGGCGCGCCATCGTCGCCATACTCAATTCGATAGCAGCGCGAGGCGCCGCAGAGCTCGGCCTGGCTGGCGGTGACGATCACCACGGTGATTTCCAGGCTGATGAAGGCGTTACCGGTCTTGATGTCCGGATTCTCGGTGCCGGCGCGATCGATGAGGGTGCGGAATCTGCCCAGGTCGCGTTCGCCGCCGCTGCTGAGCGGGCCGACATTGGTGGCGCGGCGGATGTCCTCGTCCTCGCTGGGCGTGCCCTTGCTCCAATGCTCGGTGCGCTCGGGAATGACCGCCCGCACAACCTTGCCGTCGGGTTCGATCAGGTCGATCACCACGTCCAGCAGGTACACCGGCTCAAGGCCGAGGTTGGTCACGAAACAGTGCGCATCCAGATGCCGGCCGGCGCCGGAAGTGATGAGAATCGACGGGCGCTGCTGGCGGCGATAGCTGCGCAGGAAGAAGTTGAGGTAGACGACCCAGATCAGGGCGGTCACGCAGGTCATCACTGCGGTCAGCAGCGGCGCGAAATGAAGCAGGTTCTGCAGCATCCTCGGTGCAACTCATGGGCGCGGGGTGGCCCATGGTCGCGGTTGCGGTGCTTGTGGGTTGTGAAGTGGTCGGCGTCCAAGAGTCGCGCGGGCATCAACGCACGGGGTGGATGGCCGCGGCACGCCGCCGGGCATGGCCCGGCGCTGCCTCACTGCGCCAGCGCGTAATCCAGGCCCGCGCACACCGCCGCCACCTGGGCGTCGTTGCATTGCTGCGGGTTGGTACGCGGGCTGTCCGGGTAGACCTCGGTGGTGGTGGCATAGCGCGCGTCGGTGAAACCGGCGCATGCACCGATCGAACGCGACTCGCCCCAGACCACGCCCGGCGACTGCAGCGGCAGGCCCACCAGGTTGCCCTCGGCGTCGGCCGGGGCGATGTGGGTGATCGGCGCAACGGCCTCGATCAGCGCCTTCTGGAAGCCGTGCTGCGGATCTTCGCTGTTGCCGATCACGTAGAAGCCATCGGGGATGGTGTCACGCTCGAACGGCTTGCCGTCGCGGGCACAGCGCGCCGGGTCGAACTCGTGCAGATCGCTGTCAGTGGTCTCGTGCAGGTCCAGGTGCACGCGGATGTCGGCCTTGCGCTCGGCCACCCAGCGCATCAGCGAGGCGGCCTCCTCGATCAGGCCGCCGTCACGGAAGCTGCGGTTCGGGTCGATCGCATCCGGGTTCCAGCGCTGGATGCGCTCGTAGCCCCAGGGACTGACGCACGGCGCCACGATCAGGTTCATCCGGCCCAGGTAGCGCTCGGCCCGTTCTTCGAGGAACTGCAGGGCGCCATGCACGCCGCTGGTCTCATACCCATGCACGCCGCCGGTGACCAGGGCGGTCGGCAGCGCCGGGTTCCAGTCGTGGTTGACCACGGCAAACAGCGGGTAGTGGTCCGGGGCATAGTCGAGCTGGCCGTACTGGATCACGTCGAAACCGTCGTCCAGGCGCTCCAGGGCGGCCACCACATCATCGTGGTAGCTGCGCTGGCGCTGCTGGGCGGCCCGCCACTGTGCGCGTTCAGCATCGCCCCAGGGCTGGCCGGGGGTACCGATGGGATAGAACGGCGCGAGGGTCATGCAGGAGCTCCAGAAGGTCCAGTTGCGTTAGTGCAGCCGACCATTCTAAGCCGTCTACCCGCCGCGGCCGAGACCCTCCCCTGCCATGCCCGCCATCGGCCGCCCGCCCCCTTCATCCAGAGGCGGTCATCTGGTTGTAAAATCAACGGTTTTTGGCCCCTGGCTACTTGATGGCGAACGCCGCGCAGCCGGTCCTGGGTGGACCGGAGTTCCTCCGCCTGCTTGCCCGTCTCAGCGACGGTGCGATGCCGGCCAGCAGTCCCGCCCTGACCGATCGCCTCGGCCAGTGGGTGGACTGGAGCCGTGCCGTGGCCCTGTCCGGGGCGCTGGACGGCCGCCTGCCCGAACCGGGCGAGGCCGCCGAAACGGTGGAGGACCTGCTGGCCGACTGCGCCCAGGCCGAGTCCAGCCTGCTGGCCTCGATCCGCGAGGATGCCGAGGCCGAGCGTCTGCTGGACCTGGCCGAGGCTGCCGCGCAGGCCAACTTCGCCTCGCTGCGCCAGCGTTACCGCGTGCTGCAGCAGGCCATCCAGACCGCCACCGGACGCCTGCGCGGGCGCCTGCGCGACCAGCTGGTGCAGGTCTCGCCGGAGCTGGCGCGGCTGGCCGAGGTCGACGCGGTGATGGAACAGACCCTGACCCCGCGCGAGCACAGCCTGCTGGCCACCGCGCCGACGGTGCTGGCCGCCCGTTTCGAACGCGTGCACGGCCAGCCCGGCTGGCGCGCGTCCTTCCGCACTGACATGCGCAGCCTGCTGCTGGCCGAGCTTGAACTGCGCTTCCACCCGATCCATGGGCTGCTTGCAGCCCTGCGCTCCCACTGACCGGAACACCATGTCCAGAACTGCATTCCATGTCGTTGTTTTCCTTGTCGGCCTGCTGGCCGTGTGCTGGATCGGCATCGGCTACGTGGCGGTGCACCCGCTGGGCGCGGCGGTGGCGGCGATCATCGCGGCCTGCTACATCGCCGGCGGCGTGGAGCTGTACCGCTATCGCCAGGCCAGCAACGGGCTGCGTACCGCACTGAACGACCTGGGCGCGGCCAAGGACGCTCTGGCGCCGTGGCTGGAGCGCGTGCCGGTGGGCCTGCGCAACGCCGTGCGCCTGCGCGTGGAAGGTGAACGCATCGCCCTGCCCGGCCCGGTGCTGACCCCCTACCTGGTCGGCCTGCTGGTGCTGCTGGGCATGCTCGGCACCCTGCTGGGCATGATGGATACGCTGCGCGGCACCGGCCTTGCGCTGCAGAGCGCCACCGACATGGCCGCCATCCGCGGCTCGCTGGCCTCGCCGGTGCAGGGTCTGGCCGTGGCCTTCGGCACCTCGATTGCCGGTGTCGCCAGCTCGGCGATGCTCGGCCTGCTGTCCGCGCTGCTGCGCCGCGACCGCCTGCAGGTCGTGCAGCAGCTGGACCGCGCCATCGCCGGCGAGCTGCACCCGTATTCGCAGGCCTGGCAGCGCGGCGAGTCGCTGCGCCTGCTGCAGGCGCAGTCGGCCGCCCTGCCCGCACTGGTGGACCGCCTGCAGGCGATGACCAGCGCCTTTGAACAACACAGCACGGCCGCCAACGAGCGCCTGCTGACCGGCCAGTCCGACTTCCTCACCCACAGCCAGGCACTGCAGGAACGACTGGCGGTTTCGCTGCAGCAGTCACTGCGCGAAGGCGCCGAGGCCAGTGCCGCCGCCATTGCCGGCGCGCTGCAGCCGATGGCTGAAACCACGCTGGCAGGACTGGCCAACCATGGCCAGGCCCTGCATGCGCGCGTCGAAAGCGCTGTGCAGCAGCAGCTGGCCGGCCTCAGCGAAGGCTTCGAGCGCAGCCGCGTGGCCACCGAAGCGAGCTGGGCCAGGATCATCGCCGAGCAGACCCAGGCCCAGCAGGCACTGGTGGCCGATCTGCGCCAGCACTTGCAGGCCTTCAGTGACGGCCAGGGCGCGCAGGCCGAGACCGTGCTCGCACGCATCGGCGAGCGCCTGCAGGCCGACGCCGCCGGCAACACCGAGGCGTGGCGTGCTGCCGCAGAGCAGCAGCAGGCCGTGAACGCCGCACTGGTGGAGCGCCAGCAGCAGGCACTGCAGTTGGTAGGCGCACAGCTGGACACGCAGGCACAGGCGCTGCTGCAGGCATTGGACGAGCGCCATGCCGCGGGCCAGTCGCTGCTGCAGGATCACGAGGCGCAGCGTTCTCAGGACTGGCAGGCCGCACAGGCCGCCGCCGCCAGCGCGCATGCCGAACTGCAGGCGGGCCTGGATGCACGCGAGCAGCAGCGCCAGGCGCGCTGGGATGCGGTGGCCGCCGAGCTGCAGCAGGCGCACATTGCCCTGCAGACCCAGTTGCAGGCCGGCGACGAACAGCGCCTGCAGCAGTGGAGCACGGCACTGGACGCCATCGCGCAGGGCCTGGCCGAGCGCCAGCAGCAGGTCTGCGAGACCCTGGCCAGCACCGCGCAGCAGATCGGCGAGAACGGCCGCGCGCAGGCCAGCGCTACCCTGGCCGAAGTCTCCACCCTGCTGCAGACCGCCGCCGACGCCCCCAAGGCTGCGGCCGAGGTCATCAACGAACTGCGCAGCACCCTGTCCGAGAGCCTGGTGCGCGACAACAAGATGCTGGAAGAACGCGGCCACCTGCTGGCCACCGTGCAGACCCTGCTGGAAGCGATCAACCACGCTTCGCACGAACAGCGCACCGCGGTTGACGCCCTGGTGGGCGGCTCGGCCGAGCTGCTGGAACGCGTCGGCAGCCGCTTCACCGACCACATCGCCGCCGAGACCGGCAAGCTGGATGGCATTGCCGAGCACCTCAGCGGCAGCGCGGCGGAGGTCGGCCAGCTGGCCGGCACCTTCGGCGCCGCCGTCGAGCAGTTCGGCGCGGCCTCCACCGAACTGTCCGGCCGCCTGGAACAGATCGGCGGCGCGCTGGACGCTTCGCTGGCGCGCAGCGATGAGCAGTTGGCCTACTACGTGGCGCAGGCGCGTGAGGTGGTCGACCTCAGCCTGCTGTCGCAGAAGCAGGTGATGGAAGAGCTGCAGCAACTGGCCACCCGCCGCGGCAAGGCCGGCAACGCATGAGCGACGAACTGGAGGTCGACGGCGGCTCACACGCCCCGATCTGGGCGGCATTCGGCGACCTGATGTCGGTGCTGCTGGGCGCTTTCGTATTGATCCTGGTCGGCGTGGTCGCCGTGCAGCTGGAGCTGTCGCAGCGGCTGGACCAGGAAGTGAAGCAGCGCCAGGCCGAAGCCAAGCGACTGCAGACCCTGGAGCAAGCGCTGGCCGGTCCCCTGGCTGCTGGCCGCGTGACCCTGGTCGATGGCCGCATCGGCATCAGCGGCAGCGTGTTGTTCGCACTCAACTCGGACCAGCTGCAGCCGGAAGGCCAGGAGCTGCTGCGCAGCCTGGCAGCGCCGCTGGCGGCCTACCTGGGCTCGCGCGAAGAGATCCTGATGGTCAGCGGCTTCACCGATGACGCGCCGATCCGCGATGGCAACCGCCGCTTCGCCGACAACTGGGAGCTGTCCGCACAGCGTTCGCTGACGGTGACCCGCACGCTGATTGCCGATGGTGTTCCCGCCGATGCGGTGTTTGCTGCCGCGTTCGGCAGCGAGCAGCCGGTCAGTTCCAACGCCGACGAAGCCGGCCGTGCGCGCAACCGCCGCGTGGAGATCGCACCGATTCCCAAGCCGAAGGCCGCTGATGGCAAGTAAGCCGCAGCCGCCACGGGACGGCCTGCGCGCACTGGTGCGCGACCTGGATGCGGGCTCGCGCAGCCTGCCGCATTACCCGCAGCTGCCAATGCTGGACCAGGTGCGCCGCGAGTGGAGCGCGATGCGCAGTGAAGTGCAGGTGCGCCGCTCACTGCGCGCCGAGGCCCCGGCCGATGGCGGCCCGTTGAATTCCGCGGTGCTGGTGCAGCGCATGCTGGACACGATGCAGGCCACCAGCCCTGGCTACCTGCGGCACTTCATCGATTACATCGATACGCTGTCCTGGCTGCAGGCGTTGCAGGATGGCGCGGCCAGCGCCGCGGACACCGCCAAGCCCAAGCGCACGCGCAAGCCCCGCACTGCGGGCTGAGCTCGTTGCCTCGGTA
>JAFAFD010000217.1 GCA_023423675.1 Pseudomonadota bacterium
GGGCAACAGCAGTCGAGCAAGCTCGACTCTACCCGAGGGGGCGCATGGTTGCCGGCCAGCGGCCGGCACTACCGAGGAGGTTGCGTGGTTGCCGGCCAGCGGTCGGCATTACCGAGGAGGTTGCGTGGTGGCCGGCCAGCGGCCGGCATTACCCCACGGTCAGGCGCGCGCTGACTTCGGCCGCCACCCGCGCGGTTTCGCGCAGCGGCTCGATGCGGTCGTGCTGCCAGTCCAGCCAGTGCGTCTGCAGCCGGCCGCGTTCGTGCAGCTGGCGCTGGAAGCGGGCCAGCCGTCCCTGCGCGGTCTCGGCCAGGGCCACCATCACCGGCAGGCGCGTGGCGCTGGCTTCAGAGAGCAGGTTCACCGAATCGGGCGATACCACCACCCGGTTGGCCCAGCCCAGCAGGCCGGCATAGGGGTTCACGCCGTCGCCGCCATCGCCCCAGATCACGTGCGGCAGCTGCGCGAACGTGGCGCGCAGGATCTCGGCCAGTGCCGGCGGCGTGCGGCGCGAGGTGGTGGCCAGCAGGCTGCCGCCTTCGCTGCGGATCTGCTCGGCCAGTGCCGTGAATACCGCCACCATCGCCGCCTCGTCCCACGGTGCCAGCGGCGTCGGCCCGCCTACCAGCAGCGCGGTGCGCGGGCCGGGCAGGGCACCGAAGTCGGCGAACGCGGCGCGGCCCAGCGCCAGCCAGTCATCGTCCACCGGGTTCAGGCTGCCGATCAGCGTGAGCACGTTGCTGCCGCGCAGGGCATCGTGTT
The DNA here is from genome assembly GCA_023423675.1 of Pseudomonadota bacterium. GTDB lineage: Bacteria > Pseudomonadota > Gammaproteobacteria > Xanthomonadales > Xanthomonadaceae > Stenotrophomonas. The sequence goes on from JAFAFD010000217.1 coordinate 763, forward strand.
CGGGCACCACCACCAGATCCCAGTGGCGGGACGGCAGGCGCGGGTCGAGGATCTGCACCGTGCGGCTGCCACGGGCACGCAGCACGCGCAGCGCACCGGCGGCCTGGCGGCCACAGCCGATCGCCAGCGCAGGGGCCTGCGCAGCCAGTTCGGCGAAGTCGGGGCCGTAGCCGTTCACATCACCGGGCAGGCGCCGCGGCGACAGCCAGCGCCAGGGCGCACGGGGCTGCAGGACCAGCGGGCGATGGGTGTGCTGGCGCAGTGCCGAGGCCAGGGCAACCGCCTGGCGGACATTGCCGGCACGGCCGTCAGTAACCGTCCACGGCGCGCTTGATCGTTTCACCATTGGCATTAATTCGTTTCAGCCCTGCTGGGTGTTGCAACAGTCGCGACACTCTACACTCCTGATCGTCCTTTCGCCCCGCGTCGCCTGCGGGCACTGACTCCCTTTTGCTGCCAGGAGAACCACCGATGTCCCACGCGCTCGACGCCGCTGCACTGGACCAGTTGTTCCGCACCGCCCGCACCCAGAACGATTTCCTCGACACTCCGGTGGAAGACGCCCAGCTGCACGCCCTGTACGAGCTGCTGAAGTGGGGCCCGACCGCCGCCAACGGCAGCCCGGCGCGCTTCGTGTTCGTAAAGTCGGCTGAGGCCAAGGCCAAGCTGGCCCCGGCGCTGTCCGAAGGCAACCACGACAAGACCCTGGCTGCACCGGTCACCGTCATTGTCGGCTTCGACCAGGACTTCCACGAAAAGCTGCCGTACCTGTTCCCGCACACCGATGCCAAGGCCTGGTTCGACGGCCCGCGCGAAGGCCGCCACGAAGGCGCGTTCCGCAACGGCAGCCTGCAGGGCGCCTACCTGATCCTGGCTGCGCGCGCGCTGGGCCTGGATGCCGGTCCGATGTCCGGCTTCGACAATGCCAAGGTCGACGAAGCCTTCTTCGCCGGCACCCACATCAAGTCGAACTTCCTGGTCAACCTGGGTTACGGTGACCCCTCGGGCCTGTTCCCCCGTCTGCCGCGCCTGTCGTTCGACGAAGCGGCGCGCATCGCGTAAGTCGCTGTATCGGTTTCGGGCCGTCACCTTGGCGGCCTCTGTTGCACCTTGTACCCACCCTACGATTCCGGAGAGTTCCTCAGATGAGCGCCACCCGTAAACTGCTGCTGCCGCTGGCCCTGACCCTGGCCATTGCCGCCTGCTCCAAGCCGGCCGACACCGCTGCCCCGGCGGCCGATGCCGCCGCGCCGGCCACCACCGAGCAGGCTGCCACCCCGGCCGCTGACGCCGCTGCGGCTGCCCCGGCCGCTGAAGCGATCCAGATCGCCTCGGGCACCTACAAGCTCGACCCGAGCCACACCGACGTGCTGGCCCAGTGGAGCCACTTCGGCTTCTCGCACCCGAGCGCGCACTTCGGCAACGCCGAAGGCACCCTGGTGTACAACGCCGAAGACGTGACCAAGTCCACCGTGGAAGTGAAGCTGCCGCTGAGCGGCCTGAACAGCTTCACCGCCAAGTTCGACGAACACCTGAAGAGCGCCGATTTCTTCGACGCCGCCAAGTTCGCCGATGCCACCTTCAAGAGCACCAAGGTTGAAGCTGCCGGCACCAACAAGCTGACCGTCACTGGCGACCTGACCATCAAGGGCATCACCAAGCCGGTCACCCTGGACGTCACCATCAACGGCGGTGGCGAGCACCCGATGGCCAAGGTTCCGGCCGCTGGCTTCGATGCGACCACCACCCTGAAGCGCAGCGATTTCGGCGTCGGCGCCTACGCCCCGAACGTCAGCGATGAAGTGAACATCCGCATCACCACCGAAGCCACCGGCGAAAAGCCGGCAGCTTGATGTAACCCGCTCACTCGTCGTGAGAAGGCAGAAGGCCCGCTGAAAAGCGGGCCTTCTTTTTTGGGGCGGGGCGGCAACCGTGCGGGAACCCGCTTTCGCTGGGCCTGCGCGCGAACCCGCTTTCGGTTGGGCCTGCGCGGTAACCCGCTTTCGGTTGGGCCTGCGCGGGAACCCGCTTTCGGTTGGGCCTGCGCGGGAACCCGCTTTCGGTAGAGTCGACTGTTAGTCGACTGCTCTTGGCGGAGACGCAAAACCCCGCGCTGCGCGCGATAGTCCACTAGCCGTCGACTCTACCCCGTCGTTGTTTTTCCGAACGCCGTCGTCG
>JAFAFD010000253.1 GCA_023423675.1 Pseudomonadota bacterium
GCATTCCTCTAGAGATTGATTAAAACGTATCGTGCTGCCCAAGGCAGCCAACGTTGGTCCTGTTCCGGAGGTCATGCCATGCGAAAACACGCGATCAGAATGCTGGCGGCGTTGCTGCTCTACGCGCTGGTGTGGCTCTCGCAGGCCATGGCCGCTGAACCATTCGTGGAGGCGCTTGCCGATACATCGGTGGTCGAGGCAGAGCAGCGCCTGCGCGCGGGTGGTGACGCCGTGGAATGGGTGCGTCGGGTTCGAGTGAATGAGCTTGCGTTGGCCGCAGACGAGATTACCGTCAATCTGTATGACGTTGTTCTCCACCTTGTCCGCGATCCGGCCGTTCCTTTGCTCGAAACCGCGGAAGAGATCATATACCGCCCTGATGGCGCGGATGGCGTCCATCGCGAAGTTGTCAGGATGTCCAGCGTGCAATGGACGGGTACGATGAAAAGCTCGTACCCGGAGGCAAACCCTAAGCCCACCCATCCGCAGCGCATGAGCATCTGGCTAAATGCCTCGGGCGCACGCGCGGGATTCAGGCACGGCGTCTGGCGCTATACCCTCGACGGCGATCAGCTGGTGAAGCGCGATACGCGTCGCGCCGTTTTCGATGAGCGCAATGATGTCAGGGATCGGCGGCCGGAGCATCGGGTGTCGCAAACGCCAGTTATTTGAGTATCGCCGGCGTGTCGTGCCCGAATCTCAGCGCTCCAGATCTGATCAATCCTGGGCTTGCATGGGGAGATTCTGTCGCATGCTGCTCGACATCGCTGTCTCCCACAGCCTATGTGACGAAAGTCTGCAAGTGGTCAGTAGTAAAGCCGTAGCGTTAGTCATGCCATGTGGCATCGATACCAAGAGTAGGTCATGAAAAAAGCTCTATTCTCTCTGGCCGTCGTGCTGTTCAGTATTGCATCCTGGCCTGCGCAGGCGGCATCCAGGTTCATTGAGATTCCTGTCGGCGGATGGGATCCCGGCCCGCAGCTTCGTAAGCAGCACGAGGGCAACATTGTCGACTGGATTCGCCGTGTCGACGTTCACCCAGAGGCATTGACCAACGATGTCATCGAAGTGGATCTCTTCGATGCAATCGTACGATTGGAGCGCACTGCAGGCCCGCTATTGGATGCGGCTCCAGACCCGGTCTATGTCCCGACGAGCACAGATGCAGGAGCAGTGGCTGCGATGCCCTCTGCCCGACTTCGTTGGACTGGAGCGATGGTATCTGCATCTACATCTCAGGCACCATCTTCGTGCATGGATGCGGAGAGAGCGATTCGGATCACCGAGGCTGCTGACGGACAACTAAGGGCCATCTTTGATATTGGGAGCTTTCGATACGAACTGCGAGACGGTCTGCTGATTCGAAAGGATTTTCGCCGGCTTCCACGCGAGGCACCGGTTCGCGATGTCAGCTCGGATGCGCGCGATGCGGTCAGTTCTGACGACGTTGGGAAAGAGGCGACATCGACAGTACGTGTTCTGTTTGGCTACGGAACTACGGCCCTCGGCGATGACCGCGAGAAAGTCTTCGCAGAAATGCGGAAGGCCGTCTGTTTAGCCAACGAGGGTTTCTCTGATAGCGGAATCAAGGTTGAACTCGAGCGTGCCGCCAACGTCCTTTCTGGCTATCAGGAAACCGGTGTTACTCAGACGCTTGACGATCTGGTTGCCGGAAGAAGAGGCGCACTCGGCGTCATGCATCGGGTTCGTGACATTGAGAAGGCAGACATCGTGCTGATGATCATTGATACAGGTGCGTCACCGTCGGTCTGTGGGCAATCGCAACGTGTGCTTGCGACGAAAGAAACCGCATTCGCGGTAGTGGAACGGAATTGTCTCGGTGCCACAACCAGCAGCCTCGCTCACGAGATTGGGCACCTGTTCGGTGCAGACCATGAGCCCGCGAACGCCTCCGTGCGTCCCCCGAAGTTCTCTTACGGCCATGGCTATCAGGCGCCGGAAAATGCACCTGGACGATGGAGGACACTGATGTCCTATGAATGCTCCGGAGCACCATGTGGACGGATAAATCTCTGGTCGTCGCCTGACCTCAGTCATAACGGTTTGCCCGCAGGCACGAAAGAGACACATCACAACGTCAGAGTTTTAAATGAGACCCGAGAGGTGATTGCCAATTTCTACCCCGAGCCATGACCGGATACTCGGTCGGGCGCGCGCATTCATGGCGGCCCGCCCATGACCTCCAGCCGATTGTCGCCATCGCCCTGAGCGCGTAAGTTGCGGACAACCCTTTCCCGGAGTGTCCCATGAAGCCGATCGCGCTCGCCGTTGCCCTGGCCCTGACCGCCGCCCCGCTGCTGTCCGCCCCGCCGGCCCTGGCCGCGCCGGCTGCCAAGGCCGCCACGCCGGCCAGCCCGGCCTGGGTCGCCCGCAGCAATGCGCTGGCGCAGATCCTGCTGGATGCGCAGGGACCGTTCCAGCCGGAAGAGACCGGCTTCTTCGGCGTGCCCGGCTACGACGACAAGGTGGCCGACCTTGGCCCGGACAACGGCAAGCGCTACCGCGCGGCGATCGCCAAGGCCCGTGATGAGCTGAAGGCGAAGCTGGCCACCGAGAAGGATCCCAACGTCCGCCAGGACCTGGCGATCATGATCCACGCCGCCGACCAGAACATCGAAGGCAGCACGCTCAACGAGAAGTACCTGCTGCCGTGGAGCGATGCGCCGCAGACGGTGTTCAGCGGCCTCAACCTGCTGCTGTCCGACCAGGTGCCGGCCGAGCGCCGGGCCAAGGCGCTCGACCGCCTCAAGGCGTATGCCGGCCTGCAGCCGGGCGGCACGGCATTCACCACGCTGGCCCGCCAGCGCTACGAAGAACGCCTGAAGGACAGCACGCTGCTGCAGCCGACGAAGATCGAAGTGCAGCAGTCGCTGGACAACGTCGAGACCTACATCACCGGTATCGAGTCGCTGCTGAAGAAGTACCAGATTGCCGGTGCCGATGAGGCGATGACGGCCCTCGCCGGGCAGATGAAGGACTACGCCGCCTGGACCCGCAAGGAAGTGCTGCCGAAGGCGCGCACCGACGCACGCCTGCCGGCCCCGCTGTATGCGTTCCAGCTCAAGCAGGTCGGCATCGACATCGACCCGAAGCTGCTGATGCAGCGCGCCCAGCTGGAATTCATGGAAACCCGCTCGGCGATGCAGCAGCTGGCGCCGCTGGTGGCGAAGGAGAAGGGCCTGAAGGTCGCCGACCCGAGCGACCCGGTGGCGGTCATCCGCGCGCTGAAGGCCGACAAGATCGCCGACGACCAGCTGGAAGGCCATTACCGCAAGGTGATCGATGCGATCGATCCGCTGATCCGCGAACACGGCATCGTCGACGTGCCCAAGCGCGCCATGCAGATGCGCCTGGGGTCGGCGGCGGAGAGCGCGGCCAGCCCGGCCCCGCACTTCCTGCCGGCGCCGCTGGTCAACAACACCGGGCAGCAGGGCACCTTCGTGCTGCCGCTGGGCAACCCGGCCGCGGGCCCGGGCGCGCAGTACGACGATTTCAACTTCGGCTCGGCGGCGTGGACGCTGAGTGCGCATGAAGGCCGCCCCGGCCACGAGCTGCAGTTCACCGCGATGGTCGAGCGAGGCGTGTCGCTGGCGCGCACCATGTTCGCGTTCAATTCGGTGAACGTGGAAGGCTGGGCGCTGTACGCCGAGGCCGAGATGGTGCCGTACGAGCCGCTGGACGGGCAGATGATCGCGCTGCAGTTCCGCCTGCTGCGCGCCGCCCGCGCAATGCTCGACCCGATGCTCAACCTCGGCCTGACCGACCGTGCCAACGGTGAGCGCGTGCTGATCGAGCAGGTCGGCCTGTCCAAGGCGATGGCCACCCAGGAGCTGGACCGCTACATGGTGCGCATGCCGGGCCAGGCGGGCAGCTACTTCTACGGTTACACCCGCATCCTCGAACTGCGCATGCAGACCGAGCTGGCGCTGGGCGCGAAGTTCGACCGCCTGGCGATCAACAACTTCCTGCTCGACCAAGGCCTGCTGCCGCCGGATCAGCTGGCTGAAGCGGTGCAGCAGCAG
>JAFAFD010000105.1 GCA_023423675.1 Pseudomonadota bacterium
AGTCGTTGACGTTGATCGCCGGGATCAGCAGGGTGCCGGCCTGGGCCAGCTGGTACAGGCGGTGCACGCCGGTGGTGGTCTCTTCGGAGACGCCCTTCCAGTCCTTGACCACGCGGCCCCAGTAACCTGGGCGCTCGGTGGCAACGCGCTTGAGCAGGTTCTTGATGACCTGTTCTTCGTGCGACGAGGAAGCGGTGTTGACCCAGTCGCTGCCGTTTTCCAGCTCATAGCCCTTGTGGATCAGCAGGGTCACGTCACCGCCGTCGTCCACCACCAGCTCCGGGCCGGTCAGGGTGCCGTCGGGCAGGGTGAAGGTCAGCGCGTCCAGGGTGCAGTCCCAGTACTCTTCCAGGGTTTCGCCCTTCCACGCAAACACCGGGGTGCCGGTGGCGGCGATGGCCGCAGCGGCGTGGTCCTGGGTCGAGAAGATGTTGCACGAGGCCCAGCGCACGTCGGCGCCGATGTCCTTCAGGGTCTCGATCAGCACCGCGGTCTGGATGGTCATGTGCAGCGAGCCGGTCACGCGCACGCCCTTCAGCGGCAGGCTGGTGGCGTGCTTGCGGCGGATCGACATCAGGCCAGGCATCTCGTGCTCGGCGATGTCCAGTTCCTTGCGACCCCAGTCGGCCAGGGTGATGTCGCGGATCTTGTAGTCACCTTCGGTGGAGAAGGTCTTGGCAACAGCGTTCATGCAGTAGCTCCGGTTGTGGGCGAGCGGGTACTCGCATCTGGCCGGGCGCCGTTGTTACAAAGCCACCTTACCGAGCCTGGCCGGGCCTCAGGGGATCCGGTCGCAGCGCCCCTCGGCAGGGGAGAACGCCCAGTATATCGCGGCCCCGGGCCGGAACCGGAGCGACCCAACCATCGGCAGATGGGGCGCGGGTCGGCGCCTGTTAAGGTCGAAGGTCTTCACGCATCCAAAACAGGAAGAACGATGAGCAAGCACGCGCGCCGCAGCCGGCGCTGGACCGGCCTGGTCCTGTCCATGGCCCTGCTGGCGGTGGTCCCGCAGGCGTGGTCGGCCGACAGCCCGCAGGTGGCCGCCGCCAGGGACGTGGCCGGTTATGAGCTGCCCTCGGCCGCGCTGCAGGCGGTGGTCGATGCGCCGCGTGCGCCCAGCCTGTTCCTGTCACCGCGCCGCGACGTGGCCGCGCTGATGCAGATGCCGTCGCTGTCGTCGATCCAGGTGGTGGCGCAGCCGGAACTGAAGCTGGCCGGCGTCCGCATCAACCCGCGCACGTTCTCCGACAGCCGCTTCAGCTTCGGCGAGAAGCTGTGGCTGATGAATGTGGCCGACGGCAAGGAACGGCAGATCAGCGGCCTGCCGGCGCAGCTGTCGATCGCCGGCCTGGCCTGGTCGCCCGACCAGAAGTGGCTGGCCTTCAACCAGGTCGACGCCGCCAGCGGCGCCAACGAGCTGTGGCTGGTGGACGTGGCCAACGGCAGTGCGCGCCGCCTGCAGGCCAACCTCAACACGGTGTTCGGCGACGGTTACCAGTGGCTGCCCGACAGTCGCGGCCTGATCGTGATGACCCGCCTGGCCAATGCCGGTGATCCGCCGCCTGCCGATGGCATCCCGACCGGCCCGGCCGTGCAGCAGACCGGCAAGAGCAGCGGCGTGGTCTCCATCCGCACCTACCAGGATCTGCTGAAGAACGAAGCCGACGCGCGCCTGTTCGATTACTACGCGCGTGCGCAGCCGATGCAGGTCGGCCTGGACGGCCAGGCCCGCGCCATCGGCATGGCCGGCATCTACTTGGGCCTGTCGGCCTCGCCGGACGGCAACTACCTGCTCAGCCAGACCGTGCAGCGCCCGTATTCCTACGTGGTGCCGGTGGGCAGCTTCCCGCGCCGCATCGACGTGCTCGACCGCAACGGCCAGCTGGCCCACAGCGTGGCCTCGCGCCCGCTGGTGGAAGGCCTGCCGACCGGCAACGATGCCGAGGTGACTGGCGTACGTGACATCAGCTGGCGCGCCGATGCGCCGGCCACCCTGGTCTGGGCCGAAGCGCAGGACGGCGGTGACCCGAACCGCGACGCCAAGGTGCGCGATGCGGTGTTCATGCAGGCCGCGCCGTTCGAGAAGCCGCCGGTGACCCTGGCCCAGTTGGGCAGCCGTTTCGGTGGCATCACCTGGGGCCGTGGCGATCTGGCCCTGCTCAGCGAATCGTGGTGGAAGACGCGCAACACCAAGACCTGGCGCATCACCCCGGACGACGCGACGCAGGCGCCGCAGCTGCTGTGGGACCGCGATGCACAGGACCGCTACAACGATCCGGGCCGCGCCGGCGTGGTGCGCGACGTCAACGGCCGCAGCCGCCTGCAGACCACCGCCGATGGCCGCAGCATCTTCCTGTACGGGCAGGGCGCGTCGCCGGAAGGTGACCGTCCGTTCGTCGACCGCTTCGACATCGAAAGCCGCAAGGCCACCCGCCTGTTCCATTCGCAGGCACCGGTCTATTCGGCACCGGTCGCGCTGCTGGACCAGGAAGGTGAGTCGCTGCTGCTGACCCGCGAAAGCCCGGACGAGCCGACCAACTTCTTCGTGCAGTCGCTGGCCCAGGCCGACGCCGCACCGCGCGCGCTGACCCGTTTCGCCCACCCGCTGCCGCAGCTGAAGGGCGTGCAGAAGGAACAGATCCGCTACAAGCGTGCCGATGGCGTGGACCTGACCGCGACGCTGCTGCTGCCGCCGGGTTACGACCCCAAGCGTGATGGCCCGCGCCCGCTGCTGATGTGGGCTTACCCGGGTGAGTTCAAGAGTGCCGCGGCCGCCAGCCAGGTGACCGATTCGCCGTACCGCTTCAACGCGATCAGCTACTGGGGTCCGCAGGCATTCCTGGCCAAGGGCTACGTGGTGCTGGCCAGCCAGACCATGCCGATCATCGGCGAGGGCGACAAGGAACCCAACGACACCTACATCGAACAGCTGGTGGCCAACGCGCAGGCCGCGGTGGATGAAGTAGTGCGTCGTGGCGTGACCGACCGCGAGCACATCGCCATCGGTGGCCATTCCTACGGTGCGTTCATGACCGCCAACCTGCTGGCGCACACCCGCCTGTTCAAGGCCGGCATCGCCCGCAGCGGCGCCTACAACCGCACGCTCACCCCGTTCGGTTTCCAGGCCGAGGAGCGCAACTACTGGCAGGCGCAGGACGTCTACCAGAAGATGGCGCCGTTCAACTACGCCGACAAGATCAAGGATCCGATCCTCTTCATCCACGGCGTGGACGACAACAACTCCGGCACGTTCCCGATCCAGAGCGAGCGCATGTTCGCCGCGGTGAAGGGCCTGGGCGGTACCGCGCGGCTGGTGATGCTGCCGAACGAATCGCACGCCTACCGCGCACGCGAATCGATCATGACCATGCTGGCCGAGAGCGAGCGCTGGCTGGAACAGACCATCGGCCCGGTGCAGCAGGGCAAGGCGAAGAAGAAGCGCTGACCCCACGCGTGATGATGGCGGCCCCTGCAACGGGGGCCGCCTGTTGCTCCGGCGGGTAGAGTCGACCGTTGGTCGACTGCTCTTCCTGCAGCGCCCGGAAAGCCCGCGCTGCGCGCGATAGTCGAC
>JAFAFD010000241.1 GCA_023423675.1 Pseudomonadota bacterium
CGGCAGCACGGTGGATTACCGGCCAGCGGCCGGCACTACCTAATCAGACGCGGGGCCATGCCCGGCGAGCGAAGCGGCCAGCTCCTCCAGCCCTTCCCGATACGTCTCAAACTTCGGTGCCCACCCCAGCGCCGCGCGCGTACCGCGGCTGTCGATGCGCTTGTTGTTGGCGTAGAAGCGCCGCAGCGTCGTGCTTACCGCCGGGTCATCCCAGGCCACTGCCGGTGGCAGCGTGAATCCACCCAGCTGCGCGGCATAGGCCAGCACATCCTGCGGTGGCGCCGGTTCGTCATCGGCAGGCAGGTACAGGCCATTTCGCGTGGGCCGCTGCATCGCCGCGATGACCACCGCCGCCAGATCCTCCACATGCAGCCGGTTGAACACCAGCCCGGGCCGCACGACATGGCGGGCGCGGCGCTCGGCCAACTGCAGCAGCGCATTGCGGCCAGGGCCATACAGCCCCGGCAGCCGGAACACCGCCGAGGCGATGCCACGCGCGTCGGCCAGTGCCTGCCACTGCGTTTCGGCCAGGCAGCGCTGCACGCCAGCGGCTTCGCTGGCATCGGCCTCGCTGTTCTCGTCCACCCAGCCACCGCCGCGATCCGCATAGACCGAAGTCGAGGATAGGTACCCCACCCAGCGCAGCGCCTTACTGGCCTGCAGCACAGGCAGCAGCTGGCGCAGTGCAGGATCACCCTGCGCATCCGGCGGCACGCTGCACAGCACGGCCTGCGCCTGTGCGATGGCCTCCAGCAACGCCGCTGACGGCGCGGCGTCGGCATGCAGGCGGTGCCGCTGCAGTCCATCGTCGGTGGCCGACGATGGATCGCGCACCGTGCCCGACACCTGCACGCCACGCGCCTGCAGCTGCGCGGCGAGCACGCGGCCACTCCAGCCCATGCCGAGGATCAGCACCGGCGACGGCAGCGGCGCTGGCGATGCCATCACGCGCTGCGCTGTGCCTGGTAGGCCTGCAGGCTGCTGTAGGCGACCTGCAGCAGCAGTGCTTCCTGCTCGGCCTTGCGTGCGCGCACCAGCATGTCACCGACGATGTGCGCTGCTTCCACCTGCTGGCCGGCTTCCAGATCGCGCAGCATCGAGGCTTTCAGCGCAGATCCTGCCTGGGTCAGGGTGCCGCGCGCGGTGTCCTGCGCTGCCTGCGGCACCGGCTCACCGGCCGCCTCGGCCACGGCCAGGCACTCGTCGTACAGGCCGCGCACGATGGCCTCGCCATCATTGGTGGCGACGATCGTGCCGATGTCCGCGCGGAGCAGGCAGGTGGCTGCTGCAAGCGCGGTCAGGAAGGTGTACTTGATCCACTGCTCCTGGCCGATTTGCTCGCTGGCCAGGTGGTCCAGGTTGGCCTGCGCACACGCGGCGGCGAAGGCACGCACGCGCTCGGAGATCGCTCCACCGTCGCGCTCGCCGAAGGTCAGCTTGGCCGGCTTGCCCAGGTGCAGCACCGCGCCATCGGGCGCCTTGGTGGCGCTGATGAAACACAGGCCGCCGAGCACCGCCTCGCGGCCGAAGCGTGCGTCCAGTGCGGCGTAGTGGTGCAGGCCGTTGAGGATGGGCAGCACGCTGGTGTGGGCGCCCACGGCCGGTGCGATGGCATCGATCGAGCTGTCCAGGTCGTAGGCCTTGCAGCTGAGGATGACCAGGTCGAAGGGCTGCTGCGCGGCAAGCGCGGGCAGGGCGTCGGCAGTGACGTGCTGCACCGGGAAGCTGGCATCGCCTACGGGACTGCGGATGACCAGACCATCCTGGTCCAGCTGGCTGGCGCGGGTCGGGCGGACCAGGAAGGTCACGTCCACGCCGGCCTGCGCAAGGCGGCCGCCGAAGTAACCGCCGGTACCACCGGCGCCGAGAATCAGGATGCGCATTGCACGTTCACCGTTTTCTGGGGGAAGTCTTCCAGCGATTGTGCCGGAGATCGCAGGCAAAAAAAGAGCCGAGCATCAGCCCGGCTCTACAGGTCTACGCCTCGTCTTGGCCACCGGCCAACTGTCGAAGGCGGGGTGGGTCCGGATGAGGGGGTGTGAGCGGCATGGATGCCGCGACCAAGCCTACATGGACGTATTTACGGCGTCCCCCTCAACCGGACCCACCCCGCCATCCCACGGATAGCCAGCCTTTGATGTTGACGTTGATTGCAGCAGGTGCAGGGCTGCAAGCCCTGCAAAAAGAAAACCCACTACTCCGGCGGGGTGTCGCGTACCAGGTGGATGTCGGTCGGGGTCGACAGCAGGATGTCCCGCTCGGCCAGTATCTGCAGCAGGCTGAAATACAGATCACTGCGCGTGCCGTACACCTGCCGCGGGCTCGCCACGTAGGCGAAGCTGTTGAACGTGATCTGGCCGCCGGCAATGCTGTCGATGAACACCGACGGCGCCGGCTGCTGCAGCACCGCCTGGTGCGCACCATAGGCATCCAGCAGCGCCTGCTTCAGGCCCGCCACATCGGTGCTGGTCGGCACCGCGAACTGGATCTGGATGCGGCCCTGGTTGTTGCCCATCGTCATGTTGCGGATGGTCTTGGTGATCAGCTCCGAGTTCGGCACGATCAGCGTCGACTTGTCGCCCACCTGGATCTCGGTCGAACGCACGTTGATGCGGCGGATGTCGCCTTCCTGGTCACCCAGCTTCACCCAGTCGCCGATCTTCACCGGCCGCTCGGCCAGCAGGATCAGGCCCGACACGAAGTTCTGGATGATCGCCTGCAGGCCGAAACCAATACCCACCGACAGCGCGCTGGCCAGCAGCGCCAGGTTCTTCATGTCCAGGCCCATCGCGGTCAGGGCCCACAGGCCCACCAGGATGATGCCGACGTAACCGGAGATGGTGCTGATCGAGTTGCGCGCGCCCAGATCCAGCTCGGTCTTGGGCAGGTAGGTGTCGGTCAGCCAGCGCTGCATCAGCTGGGTCAGGCCCACGCCGATCAGCAGCACCAGCACACCGGTGGCGATGCGGCCGGGCTGCAGCGTCAGGTCCTTGTTGATCGTGATGCCGTTGGCCAGCGCAGCGATGCGCTCGACGATGGTGCCGACGTTGCCGAACGGCGCGGCCAGGGCCAGCAGCGCGATCAGCACCACCAGGGTGCGCAGCATCGCCGACAGCAGCACGCCGGCCTGCTCCAGCCGCGACACGCTCAGGCCGGTGCTCAGCAGGATGGTCTGGCCGACCTTGCTGTCGGCGTTGAGCAGCCAGGTGCAGAGGTCATCGACGAACTTGAACAGCAGCAGCGCGGCCAGCACCACGATGCTGCCGCCGATCAGCTGCTGGTTCACGAACTTGGCGAAATTCACGTAGCCCAGCAGGGTGGCGATGATCGCCGCGGTGACGGCGAGGTTGCCGGCCACGCGGGCCAGCACCAGCCAGCTGCTGCGACGCACCGGCACCGCCGCGCCCACGCCATCGGCCTGCGCCTCCAGCTTGGCCTCGGCTTCGGCAGTCTGGCGGCGGTGCAGGCGCGACAGGGTGACCAGCATGGCCATGATCAGGCCGAGGTAGGTCAGCGCGATCACGCCGTCCAGCGCCACCGTGGTCACATCGCTGGTGCGCGTGGCCCGGTCGATGGCCACCAGCACCGTGCTGAACCAGGCCAGCGCAGCCGCACCCCAGGCGTACTTGCGCAGCTTCAGCGCGGCGGTGTCATCCAGGTTCAACAGGCGCCACGAGGGCCGCGTGGGCACCAGCAGGCAGGCGCTGAGCGCGGCAATGAAGGCCGCAGCGAAGCTGGCCGCCTGCACGCCGTCGGCCACGTTCTGCAGACGCGGGGCGATACCGCCGATGGCATTGAGCGAAGCGATGAACACCACCACTGCGTAGCCCGGCAGCAACGTGCCGACCAGCAGCAGCCACATGGCCAGGCCGGAGCGGCGCAGGCGTCCATCAGGCGCGCGGTCGGAGGCGGCGAAGCGGCGGCCCAGCGCGCGCAGCCACAGGCGCAGCGGGAACATCATCACCAGCGCGGCCAGCAGGCCCAGCAGCGGCGTGCCCCAGCCTTCCTTGTCCAGCGCGGCCACCAGAGCATCGCGACCCTGCGCGGCCAGCGGCGTAACCCGGGCGATATCCACCGGCAGCTGCTTGGCGACCTTGCGCCACAGCGCGGGCGACAGCGGCGAATCGACCTTCTGGCCCAGTTCCTCGGTGCGCTGCGCGGTGCGCTGCTTCTCGATATCGTTGGCAAGCTGGCCGGCGCGCACGGCGCTGGCCTTGGCCTGCGCGACCGAAGACGCCAGCGCATCACGCTGGCGGGTCAGGTTGCGGCGCTGCGTTGCCAGCTCGGGCAGCTCGGTGGTGCCATCGGGCGCCGGGCCCAGCTGGGCCAGCTGCTCGGTCAACTGGTCCAGCTGCGGCTGCAGGCTCTTGTCCAGCGCCTCGGCATCGCGGCGCACCTGCGATGCGGTCTCGGACAGCATCGCCAGCGTTTCGGTGGCCTCGGCGGAATCGCGCTTGCGCTCCACGTCCTTCAGGCTGGCATCGAACTGGGCCAGCTGCTGCTTCGGCGTCGGGTCGTCGTCCTGGGCCAGCACCGGCGCGGCCAGCAGCAGCGCACCACACAACAGCAGCGCCAGCGACGGGCCACGCATCAGGATCGTTCGGAAGAAGGAAAGCAAGCCAGCCACACCGGTTCGCGCGGACCACCGCGCCTGCGCGCGACTATACGGCACGGCTGGTAAAGGCCGGATGGACGGCCACGCCAACACCAACCGGGGTAGAGTCGACCGTTGGTCGACTAC
>JAFAFD010000336.1 GCA_023423675.1 Pseudomonadota bacterium
GGAACATTTCCAGCACGTCGATATGTTCCATGCCCTTGATCGGGTCACCGCCGATACCGACCGCCGAGGACTGGCCCAGCCCGACATCCGAGGTCTGCTTGACCGCCTCATAGGTCAGGGTGCCGGAACGAGAGACGACGCCGACCGAGCCGCGCTTGAAGATGCTGCCCGGCATGATGCCGATCTTGCATTCGTCCGGCGTCATGATGCCGGGGCAGTTCGGCCCGATCAGGCGCGACTTCGAATTGATCAGCGCCCGCTTGACGCGCATCATGTCCAGCACCGGGATGCCTTCGGTGATGGCGACGATCAGCGGGATCTCGGCATCGATGGCCTCGAGGATCGAATCCGCTGCGAAGGGGGGCGGCACATAGATTACCGACGCATTGGCGCCGGTTTTCGCCACGGCCTCATGCACGCTGTTGAAGACCGGCAGGTCCAGATGTTCGCTGCCACCCTTGCCGGGCGTCACGCCGCCGACCATCTGCGTGCCATAAGCAATCGCCTGCTCGGTGTGGAAGGTGCCCTGAGACCCGGTGATCCCCTGGCAGATGACTTTGGTGTCTTTGTTGACGAGAACGGCCATCTTGAATTACCCCTTCACCGCTTTGACGATTTTCTGCGCTGCGTCCGACAGGTCGTCCGCCGCGATCACGTTCAGGCCGGACTCGCCGATGATCTGCTTGCCCAGCTCGACGTTGGTGCCCTCAAGACGCACGACCAGCGGGACTTGCAGCCCGACTTCCTTCACGGCGGCGATGATGCCTTCCGCGATGATGTCGCAGCGCATGATGCCGCCGAAGATGTTGACCAGGATACCCTTCACGTTCGGGTCCGAGGTGATGATCTTGAACGCCTCGGTCACCTTTTCCTTGGTGGCGCCGCCGCCCACGTCAAGGAAGTTTGCGGGTTCCGCCCCGAACAGCTTGATGATGTCCATGGTGGCCATGGCCAGGCCGGCGCCGTTCACCATGCAGCCGATATTGCCGTCCATGGTGACGTAGTTGATGTCCAGTTCCGAAGCGATCACTTCGGTCGGATCTTCCTGGGTCTTGTCGCGCATGGCGACCAAGGCCTTCTGGCGGAACGCGGCGTTGTCGTCGCTGTCGAACTTGCCGTCCAGCGCGTACAGGTTGCCGTCGTCCAGGATGGCCAGCGGGTTGATTTCAACCAGGGCCAGGTCCTTTTCGTTGAACAGGCGGTACAGGTTCACCATGATGCTGGCGAACTGGCCGGCCTGCTTGGCGGTCAGGCCCAGCTTGAAGCCGAAATCACGGCCGTGGTAACCCTGCACGCCTTCGACGAAGTCGACGTTCAGCGAGTGGATCAGCTCCGGGGTTTCAGCAGCGACCTGCTCGATCTCCACGCCGCCTTCCGAAGAAGCGATGTAGGTGATGGTCTTGGTGCCACGGTCAACCAGCACCGACAGATACAGCTCCTTGACGATCTCGCCGGCGGTGGTCACCAGCACCAGGTTGACCGGCAGTTCGACGCCTGCGGTCTGGTAGGTGGCCATCTTGGTGCCGAGCATCTTGGCCGCAGCGGCCTTCACGTCGTCAGTGGTCTTGCAGAACTTGACGCCGCCAGCCTTGCCGCGGCCGCCAGCGTGGATCTGCGCCTTGACCATCCAGGGGCCCTGGCCCAGGGAGTTGGCAGCTTCGACTGCTTCGTCCGGGGTCGCCGCGACCTTGCCGGCCGGGACCGGGATGCCGTACTCGGCAAGCAGCTGTTTTGACTGGTATTCGTGGAAATTCATGCGTCACCGTGGGAATAGGAACGACCGCACGCAATTCCTCAGGGGCCCCGGCGGGGCGCCGGCATGGACCGCGGCGGGCCCACTATTGTGGCCGAGCCAGCGCCGGGGCGCAAAGAACCCGGGACAAACGGCCAGACCCGGCCAGATTTCCACCGTCATTCAGGCAGTTGCGGCGCCCCGGCGGGGTGGGCCCGTGGGCCCGGCCCGGTCCGATTGCGCAGGAAACCGCTTCCACAGGCCTATACTGGGGGCCGTCGCGTCGAGGTAGAGAGCCATGCTCGACTGATGTCTGGAGCAGTCGAGCATGGCTCGACTCTACAAGTGCCAACGCCGTCAGATCCAGTTCCAGGCAGCCAGAAGGGGAGTTCCGGCGTGTCACCCAGTGCTTCATTGATCGACCGCATCGAATCGATTCCCCGGCGCGAGCTGTATTTCTTCGCGCTGTACCGCGTGCTGATCGCCTCGGTCATCGCCGCGCTGCTGTACAGCCCGCTGTCGGCCATGGTCGGCGAAGCGCACCACCCGCGCCTGGCGTACGGCGTCGGGGCCGCCTATCTGGCGCTGTCCCTGCTGCTGCTGGTGGTGGGCCGCAGCGAGCGCTGGCTGCTGCCGATCGTGGTCACCGGCGTGCTGCTGGACATCATCGCCGCCAGCCTGCTGGCCCACGCCCTACCCGGTGCCAGCGCCGGCATCTCGATGTCGCTGCTGTTCAACATCGCCGCCGCGGCCACCCTGCTGCCCCTCAGCTGGGGCCTGGTGCTGGCCCTGGCCGCCAGCGTCGCCACCGCCGCCGAGTACCTGTGGAAGGTGCTGGAGGGCGGTGACCCCACCCGCACCCTGGCCGAACTGGCGATGTTCGCCACCAGCTACCTGGCCCTGGCCTTCATCAGCTACCAGGTCGGCAACCGCGCGCGCCGCAACCAGCAGCTGGCCAACCAGCGCGGCGATGAAGTGGCCAACCTGTTCCAGATCAACGAGCTGATCATCCGTCGCATGCGCACCGGGGTGATCGTCGTCGATGGCGACAACCGCATCACCCTGGCCAACGAAGCCGCCGCCCTGCTGCTCGGCGACCGCGACGGGGTCGGCGAGACCGGCCAGCTGGACCTGGCCAGCATCGCCCCCGAACTGGCCCGGCGCCTGAACCGCTGGCGAAACGGCTGGGCCCAGGACGAACTGCCGCTGCAGCTCAACCCCGATCAGCCCGAAGTGCAGCCCCGGTTTGCCCGCCTGCTGGCCGGCAGCGAGCTGGCCCTGGTCTTCCTGGACGACTCCAGCGTGGTCTCGCGCCGCGCCGAGTCGCTCACCCTCTCGGCCATGGGCCGCTTCTCGGCCAGCCTGGCGCACGAGATCCGCAACCCGCTGGCGGCCATCAACTACGCCGTGCAGCTGCTGGAGGAAGGCACCGGCTTCAACGAGAGCGACCGCCGCCTGCTGCAGATCATCCACCAGCAGTGCCAGCGCACCAACGGCATCGTCGAGAGCGTGCTGGGCCTGGCCCGGCGCGAGCGCGCCACCCCCGAGAACGTCGACCTGGCCGCCTTCGTGCGCCGCTTCGTGCTGGACTACAAGCAGGGCCAGACCCTGGAAACGGACAGCATCGAGCCGATCATCAACGACACCTCGGTGCCCGCCCTGGTCGACACCCGCCACCTCTACCAGGTGCTGACCGTGCTGGTGCACAACGCGCTGAAGTACGGCCGCATCGGCGAGCAGCCGGCGCGCGTGCGCCTGCGCGTGGCCCGGCACGAGCGCAGCGCGGTGATCGATGTGATGGACCGCGGCCCGGGCATCCCCGAGGCCGTGGCTGCGCAGCTGTTCCGCCCCTTCTTCACCACCTCCGAGCACGGCACCGGCCTGGGGCTGTACATCGCCCGCGAGCTGTGCCGGGCCAACCAGGCGCGCCTGGACTACATCCCCGTGCCGGCCGGCGGTTCCTGCTTCCGCCTGGTCCTGCCCGGCCCGCACACCCTGCTCCCGCAGTGACCCGCTGCGTCAAACATTTGTCGCTTCCAGCCCCCTCGTTTATCTTCCCTGCCATGAACGAAACCCGCAGCGCCCTCGTCGTCGACGATGAACGCGACATCCGCGAACTGCTGGTGTTGACCCTTGGCCGCATGGGCCTTCGCATCAGCACCGCCGCCAACCTCGCCGAAGCCCGCGAACTGCTGGCCAGCAACCCGTACGACCTGTGCATCACCGACATGCGGCTGCCGGACGGCAACGGCATCGAACTGGTCAGCGAGATCGCCCAGCACTACCCGCGGACGCCGGTGGCAATGATCACCGCCTTCGGCAGCATGGACTTGGCCGTGGAGGCGCTGAAGGCCGGTGCCTTCGACTTCGTCAGCAAGCCGGTGGACATCAGCGTGCTGCGTGGCCTGGTCAAGCACGCGCTGGAGCTCAACAACAGCGAGCGCCCGGTCGCCGCGGCCGCCAGCGAACAGGCAGCCCGCCTGCTCGGGGATTCGCCCGCCATGGATGTGCTGCGCACCACCATCGGCAAGGTCGCCCGCAGCCAGGCGCCGGTCTACATCCTCGGCGAATCCGGGGTGGGCAAGGAGCTGGTCGCACGCACCATCCATGCGCAGGGCGCACGCGCCTCGGGCCCTTTCATTCCGGTCAACTGCGGCGCCATCCCGACCGAGCTGATGGAGAGCGAATTCTTCGGCCACCGCAAGGGCAGCTTCACCGGCGCCCACGCCGACAAGCCCGGCCTGTTCCAGGCGGCGCACGGCGGCACCCTGTTCCTGGATGAAGTGGCCGAGCTGCCCCTGCAGATGCAGGTCAAGCTGCTGCGCGCCATCCAGGAAAAGTCGGTGCGCGCACTGGGCGCGGCCAACGAGGAACCGGTGGATGTGCGCATCCTCTCGGCCACCCACAAGGACCTGGCCGAGCTGGTCGAGGACGGCCGCTTCCGCCACGACCTGTACTACCGCATCAACGTCATCGAACTGAAGGTGCCGCCGCTGCGCGAACGCCGTCAGGACCTGCCGGACCTGGCCGGTTCGATCCTCGCCCGGCTGGCCCGCAGCCACGGCCGCGCCACTCCGCTGCTGGCGCCCTCGGCGCTGGATGCGCTGGCCCATTACGGCTTCCCGGGCAATGTGCGCGAGCTGGAGAACATTCTTGAGCGCGCCCTGGCCCTGGCCGAGGAAGACCGCATCGGCGCCGACGACCTGCGCCTGCCGCAGCACGCCCCGCGCACCGCCGGCGGCCCTGCCGCGCCCGAAGCCGTGGTCGACCTGCCCCCCGGCAGCGCCGCCCTGCCCTCCTACATCGAGCAGCTCGAGCGCAGCGCGATCCAGCGTGCACTGGAAGAAAACCGCTGGAACAAGACCCGCACGGCCGCACAACTGGGCATCACCTTCCGGGCGCTGCGCTACAAGCTGAAGAAGCTGGGGATGGAGTAAGGCGGGCCATCCCCCGGTAGTGCCGGCCGCTGGCCGGCAACTTCACGCATCGTGTCATCCACGCATGGCGTGGATCTACATGCCGGGGTCGGATCCCTTTCCGCAGGAAAGGGCTCTGACCCCAACCGCATCAATCCTTGGTAACGCGGTTGATCTCGGCCAGGCTGGTCACGCCCGCGGCTGCCTTCTTCAGTGCCGACTGGCGCAGGTCATTCACCTTGATCGCCTGTGCCGCCTCGGCAATCTGCAGCGCATTGCCACCGGCCAGGATGATCGTCGAGATCTCGTCGGTCATCGGCATCACCTGGTAGATACCGGTACGGCCCTTGTAGCCCTCGGTGCACTCGTCGCAGCCCACCGCTTCGTACAGCTGGATGCCCGCATCCAGCTGCTCCTGGGTGAAGCCTTCGGCCAGCAGCGCATGAGCCGGCAGATTGGTCAGCCGCTTGCAGTTGCCGCACAGCCGTCGCGCCAGTCGCTGCGCGATCACCAGGGTCACCGAGCTGGTGATGTTGTATGGCGCGATGCCCATGTTCATCAGGCGCGCGATGGTCTGCGGTGCGTCATTGGTATGCAGCGTGGACAGCACCATGTGACCGGTCTGCGCCGCCTTGATCGCGATCTCGGCCGTTTCCAGGTCGCGGATTTCGCCGCCCATGATGATGTCCGGATCCTGTCGCAGGAACGAGCGCAGCGCGGCCGCAAAGGTCATGCCGCGCTTGTTGTTCTGCTGCACCTGGTTGACGCCGGGCAGGCGGATTTCCACCGGATCTTCGGCGGTCGAGATGTTGCGGGTCTCGTCGTTGAGGATGCCCAACGCGGTGTACAGCGAGACGGTCTTGCCCGAACCGGTCGGGCCGGTCACCAGCACCATGCCGTAGGGCTTGTGGATCGCCTCCAGGAACAGCTTCTGCTGGTCCGGCTCGTAACCCAGCTTGTCGATGCCCAGCTTGGCTGCGCTGCCATCCAGGATACGCAGCACCACCTTCTCGCCGAACAGCGTCGGCAAGGTGCTGACGCGGAAGTCGATCTGCTTGGTCTTGGACAGGTTCAGCTTGATGCGTCCGTCCTGCGGCACGCGCTTTTCAGCGATATCCAGCTGCGCCATCACCTTCAGGCGCGCGGCGATGCGCTGGTTCAACTTGACCGGCGCGCGCGCGACCATCTTCAGCAGGCCGTCGATGCGCAGGCGCACGCGGTAATCGTCTTCGTAGGGCTCGAAGTGGATGTCCGAGGCGCCCTTGCGGATCGCGTCGACCAGCACCTTGTTGACGAACTTGACCACCGGGGTGTCGTCGCCCTTGGCGTCGATGCCGCTGTCGCTGCCGGACATGTCCTCGTCGCCGCCAGAGACATCGAGGTTGGCCATGCCTTCGTCATCACCACCGAGCGCATCGCCCATGGTGTCGTGGCTGGCGTGCCACTGCTCCAGCGTGCGGCGGATCTGGTCTTCGTCAACCAGGATCGGCTCCACCACCAGGTTGGTGTGGAACTTGATCTCATCCAGCGAATGGGTCGGGTTGCTGGTGCCGACGAACA
>JAFAFD010000391.1 GCA_023423675.1 Pseudomonadota bacterium
ACACAGAGGCAGTCGAGCATGGCTCGACTCTACAGAAAGCGAAAAGCAGCCGAGCATCGGCTCGGCGCACAGGTACACCAGCCCCCATACGCCACTGATGGGTGACGTGCCGCCCGCGACCTGTTAACTTTCGCGCCACTTTCGTGGTTTACAGCCTGTCCGCATGTCGCTCTCGTCTTACCGCCCCACCCCGTCCCTGCTGTTCCTGGCCGTCTCCCTCGGCCTTGCCGCCCCCGCCCACGCCGCCCCGCAGGCCACCACGCTGGACGTGGTGCAGGTCACCGCCGCTGATGCCAGCGCCCACGCCCGCGAGGCGCTCAAGCGCGTGCCCGGCGCCAGCAATGTCATCGACGTCGCAAAGGCCGACAGCCGCTTGTCCAGCAGCGCCGACGTACTGGCCTACCAGCCCGGCATCAGCGCGCAGTCGCCGGGCAACGAGGGCACCAAGGTGTCGATCCGCGGCTCGGGCATCAACCGTGGGCCGGGCGCGCATGCCTCGGGCATTGCGGTCTCCCTCGACGGCCTGCCGCTGACCGGCCCGGGCGGCACGCCCTACGAACTGCTGGAACCGCTGTGGCTGTCGCGCGTGGAAGTACTGCGCGGCGCCAATGGTTTCGAGCGCGGCGCGTTGGCGCTGGGCGGCGCCATCGACTATGTCAGCCGCAGCGGCCGCGACTCGGCCGGCGTGCAGCTGCATTACGACGCCGGCAGCCGTGGCTACCAGAAGCGCGGAATCAGCTGGGGCGGCGTCAGTGGTGATGTCGATTACTTCCTGGCCTACACCGACAGCGAGTTCGACGGCTACCAGCGCCACGCGCGCGGCGACGGCAAGGGCGCGATGGCCAACATCGGCTGGCAGATCAGCCCCGACCTGCAGACGCGCTTCTTCGTGCGCTACCGCGAGACCAATCACGAAACGCCCGGGCGCCTGACCCGCGACCAGATCCGCAACGACCCGCGTGCGGCCAACCCGGCCAACCTCGCCATCGACGCGCGCCGCCCGCAGCCGGGCAGCACCTGGATCGGCAACATGACCACCCTGCAGATCGACGAGGATTCCTCGCTGCAGGCCGGGCTGGTCTATCACAAGTACCCGATGGACCTGGGCGAGAGCCTGTACCGCCAGCAGCTGGACTACGCCGACCTCAACGCGACGCTGGACTACCGCCGCCGCCATCCGCTGTTCGGGCTGGACAGCGAAACCACCGTCGGCCTGCGCGTGACCCACGACCTCGATGCCAACGTGCGCGAGTCGCTGCGCTTTGCCAGCAACGGCTATGCCGCCGGCACGCACACGCGTGATTTCCGCCATCTCGGTACCCAGAGCACGCTGCACATCGGCAACAATCTGGCGGTAAATGATCGTCTGCGCGTGCAGACCGGTCTGGCCCTTATCAACACCCGCAGCGATGTGCAGGTGACCTGGCCCACCAGCGGTGGCCGCCTGCGTGACCACGACTGGGATTACGCGCCGCGCCTGGGCTTCACCTGGCAGCACAGTGCGCAGACGCAGTGGTTCGGCAACCTCAGCCGCTCGGTGGAAGCGCCGCACCCGTGGTCGATGATCTGGGGTTCGAACCAGTTCTTCGGCGCCGGCAACGGCCCGTCGACCGGCCGCCAGAGCACGCCGGTGGCGATGCAGAACCAGACCGCCACCACGCTGGAACTGGGCGCGCGTGGCGAAGCTGCGCTGGGCCGCTGGGAACTGACCGGCTACTACGCACACGTGAACCACGAACTGCTGAGCGTCGAGCTGCAGCCGGTGCCGAACCTGTTCGTGGCCGAGAACAATGCCAGCCCCACCGTGCACCGCGGCATCGAGGCCGGCCTGGACAGCACGCTGTGGCAGGGTGTGCCGGGCCGCCTGTCACTGCGCCAGGCGTACACCTTCAGCGATTTCCGCTACCGCCACGACACGCGCTTCGGCAGCAACCGCCTGCCCGGCCTGCCGCAGCACAGCTACCAGGCCGAACTGCGCTTAGACCATGCCTCGGGCCTGTATGCCGCACTGAACACCGAGTACGCCTCGCGCATCGCGGTGGACTATGCCAACAGCTACTGGGCCGACAGCCACGTGATCTTCGGCAGCCGCATCGGCTACGACGCACCGGGTGGCCGCTGGCAGGCCTGGGCGGAGATGCGCAACATCGGCGACCGCCACTACGCGGCCACGGTCACGCCGGGCTACAACGACGCCGGCAAGGATGTCGCGCGCTCGACGCCGGGCGAAGGCCGCGGCGTGTATGCAGGGGTGCGCTGGCGCTTTGATTGCGCGCCAGCGTGGAAACGCCGGGCATTGCCCGGCGCTGCCTCAGGCGATGCGCCAGCGTGGCAGCTGCTCGCTGCGCCTCCAGATGAGCGGGGCCGCCGCCATCAGCAGCAGGGCCATCAGCCAGCGCGGCGAGGTGGTCAGCAGGCCATCGACCCACCCTGCGATGACCAGCGACGGCACCTCCTGCCACGGGCTGTAGCCCAGGTAGAGCACGCTGCCGGCGCGCCACACGAACACCAGGCCCATCGCCGCGAGGAACAGGGCCGTGCTGCGGCAGGTCCAACGCTGCGAGGGCGTTCCCCACTCGCGGGAGACGGCGAACAGCACGCCGATGATCAACGTGGCCATCAAGCCAACCAGACCGATATCGACCTTGCGGCCGATGCGTTCGTAGGTGCAGGCGCGGCACTTCGCCTCTTCGCTGGCAGTCGCCGCTTCAGTGGCCGGCAACACCGCTGGCGGCGACGACTGGGCCATCCCCGTGAACGGCAGCAGCAGGGCCAGCATCACCGCCATCGTCCAGCGAAGCCAGAGACTGTTCCTGCGCATTGCGATATCCATTTCGCTTCTCCTTCCTGTCAATTGATCGGTTTACCAC
Organism: Pseudomonadota bacterium; assembly: GCA_023423675.1. GTDB lineage: Bacteria > Pseudomonadota > Gammaproteobacteria > Xanthomonadales > Xanthomonadaceae > Stenotrophomonas. The sequence continues at coordinate 2,871 of JAFAFD010000391.1, forward strand.
GTGTAAGGCCATCTGCCAGGGCTGCTGCGTACGCCGCCGCCCCGGTCCGGCCGCTCGAACACCCAACGGCCGTCTTCACGGTGCAGCAGGAACTTTTCGCGCAGACCATAGCCCTCAAAGCAGCTGCCACTGACCACTGAAATCATCGCCCACTGCCCGTCGGTACTGAACACCGGGCGTGAGAGCGACACGATCCGCAGCTGACGTTCGGTCAGGTCCTGGTTGCAACCCGGTCCGCGCTCGGCCTTCATCGTCTGCAACTTTTGACGGGTGATCCGCTGCACGCCCGCCAGCACCTGCCCGGGCACGCGCGACGCCCGCACATTGGCCGCACCCTGCGCAGATTCCATTTCCTGCCGCAGTCGGAACAGCTCCCAACCTTCATCATCGGGGAAACGGGCCAGCATCGAATCGTCCTGGCAATCGGTCATCGCGGGCCGCTGCCTGCAGAAGGGCAGCGTCCACTCCATCACTCGCACCCATGAAGGCGCGGGGGTATCCAGCGTCGGTTGCTGCAGCGGCCGCCAGCGCCCGACATCCTTCACCGCAGGCGCGATATCGGCGGGCGTGGCCATGTCCGCCCGTGGCGCCGGTGCCGCTGTCTCTGTGTGCGGCGAGGACGGGAGCGGCAGGGCTGCGGCCTGCTGCGCCGACAACGCCCTTACCACCAGCGGCGGCGGGGGCATCGGCGGCAAAGGGGGCCGAACCTGGCGGATCGCCAGCGCCATCACCTCGGCCTGCATCTGCGCAGTGCCCAGCACTACGGGCATGGGACCGATGCGGACCGGCGGCGAATGCCAGCCACGCTCGACCAGCATCGCCACTGCCAGCATGGCCACGACCAACCACAAAATGCGCTTCCAGAAGATGCGTCCGTGCATGTGTCTCTCCGCTGCGTCCTGCAACCGTAGCGCGACGCTACAGCGCCTGCACCACTTGCATGAGATTGACCGCCTCCGGCGCCAGCTGCTGCGCACCCCAGCCCAGCACGGCGAAGAACACCACCAGGCCCAGCAGCGGCCAGAACGTGTGCGACAGGCACAACCGCCACCACCCCTGCGCGCCCATGCCCTGCATGCGCCGGTACAGGCCACCGACAATGGCGGCGTCCACCAGCAGCTCGGCCATCAGCACCGGCGCCGACCACACCACCCAGACACTGGCCAGCAGCACGGTGGCCACCAGCGCGAGAAGACCGAGCACGGCCAGCAGTGGCAGCCCGGCCTCACCGTCTGCAACCTCCAGCAGGGACGCGCCATCGGCATCAGCGATGGATGGGGTTGAGGCCTCAGCCCAGGATGCCGATGCGCCACCACCACCGGAGTGGCCGCCGCTGCCGCCCCAGGAAGGGCCCGCGCGTGGGGAGCTGCCACCGCCGCCGCCATTACCGGCGACCTCGGCAGCACCGT
>JAFAFD010000406.1 GCA_023423675.1 Pseudomonadota bacterium
CCCGAAGGGGCTCCGACCCCTTCCGGGACCCATCCAGGGGGCGCCAGCCGGGCAGGGCACGTCAACGCTTTGACGCCCGTCGCCCCGTTCTGACCGTTCATCCTGCCGCCGCTTGCCGGCGGCAACCGGGTGCGCCATCGTGGCCACCAACACGCTGGGGAGCGTTCCATGTCACTGCGCCGGTCCAAGGGCTTCACACTGCTCGAGCTGATGATCACGGTGGCCGTGCTGGCGATCATGACCGCCATCGCCTATCCCAGTTTCCAGAGCACCATCCGCTCCAACCGCATGGCCACCACGGCCAACGAGTTGATGGCGGCTCTGTCGCTGGCCCGGTCCGAAGCGATCCGTGGCACCCATGGTGGCGCGGTCTGTGCGTCCAAGGCCGGCACCTCCTGCGACGGCGCGAGCTGGGCCGATGGCTGGATGGTCTGGAACGACAGCAACGGCAATGGCAGCTACGACAAGGATGAGCCCGTGCTGCGCTACGCCGAAGCGCGACCGCAGATGCAGGGCGCATCGGGCGAGTCGTTGAGCATCGCCTTTGATCAGCGCGGCCGCAGTCGTGCCGCCGCTGTCAGCAACATCACCCTGCGCCCGGCCGACTGCAGCGGTCACCCGTTGCAGCGGCGGATGATCGTCTCGCTTACCGGACAGGTCCGGCTGCAGAAGGAGGCATGCAAGTGAAGCGTAATCCGCCCCGTCGATTCAACATGCGCTCCGGCGCAGAGCAGGGTTTCACCCTGATCGAAGTGCTGATCGCGATCCTGGTGCTGGGGTTCGGCCTGCTCGGCTTCGCGCTGCTGCAGACGATGAACGTGCGTTACGTGCAGAGCGCGAACTTCCGTACCCAGGCAACCAACCTGAGCTACGAGCTGCTCGACCAGATCCGTGCCAACCGGGTGGGAGCGGCCTACTACCTGGGCGACTACACCGCGACCACCAGCAACTGCTCGCCGCCGACCGGCACGAAGATCTCCAAGGATACCTACATGGCCGACTGGCGCTGCCGCATGGGCAAGGGCCTCGGCGATGGCGCCACGGCCAAGGTCAGCCGCAACGGGACCCTGTACACCGTGCAGGTGACCTGGGGCGATGACCGGTGGAAGGCCGACGCCGCCGACACCACTTTCAGTGCGAGCACCCGACTGTGAAGAACACCTATCGTCTCCGTGATGCTGCACGCGGCCTGTCGCTGATCGAGTTGATGATCTCGATGGTGATCGGCCTGATCATCATGCTGGCCGTCGTGCAGGTGTTTGCGGCATCGCGTGAGGCGTACCGCCTTTCCGAAGGCCTGGCGCGGGTGCAGGAAAACAGCCGCTTCGCCATGGATACCCTGCAGCGCGAGATCCGCATGGCCGGTCATTTCGGCTGCGTGAACGACCAGGCGCAGACCTCGCCAACGCGCATTTCCCTGCGCTCCACGCTGGATGGCGCCGCAAACCCCGTGCTGGACTTCAATCGTTCCATCCAGGGTTACGAGCCCAACAACCCCGGGCCGGGCAAGACGCTGCCCATCGCGGCGACCCCGCCGACCGGCGGTACGGACTACACGCCGGCGCTGCCGGATGCCATCGCCAAGGCGCTGACCAATCGGGTCAATGGCAGCGACATCGTCGCGCTGCGCTACCTGATGCCCGATGGCGTGCCGGTGACCTCGATCGGCGGTGATGTCACCAAGCCGGTCTTCAATTTCGATGCGTCACGCCTCTCGGTACTGCGTAGTGGCATGAGCGACCCGGGCCTGTATGGCGTGGCGGACTGCACGTCGGCCACGGTGTTCCAGGCCCGCGCCGTCAACACCGGCACGGCCAGCATCACCTTCGACACCGTCAAGCTCAATGGTTCGCGCACCTTCGTGCAGGGGTACACGGTGGGTCAGGCCAACCTGTATCGGGCCGAGAGTGCGGTCTATTACGTCGGTTATGACGCCGATACGAAGCAGAGTTCGCTGTACCGGGTGCGCTTCAGCGCGACGCCGAACGGCGATCTTGCCGCGGGCGCGCCGGAACCGCTGGTGGAGGGCGTGGACAACATGCAGCTTCTCTATGGCCAGGACCGCAGCCTGAATCCTGCCTCGCCGTCGGGTTATATCGACAGCCAGGGCACGGCGACGACGGTGGACGGTTCGGTGTCTGGTGATGCGCAGCTGGCCTGGCGCCGTGTCGGCGCGGTACAGATCGGCCTGTTGATGTCCAGCCCGGACCCTGCGTCCGCGCGCAAGGCCGATGGTGCCGCTGCGCTGGTCGGCATGGGCGTGACCTTTACCCCTCCTGATGACAGGCGCATGCGTGCGGTCTACCAGACCACCGTCGCGCTGCGAAACCGCCTTTACGGCAATTGAGGCCATGATGCGTACGCCACGATCCCAGCCGGCCTTTCCGCAGCGCCAGCGCGGTGCCGTGCTCTATGTAGCGCTGATCATGCTGATCCTGCTTGCCCTGATCGGTATCGCCGGCATGCAGGTCACCAGCATGCAGGAGCGCATGGCCTCCAACTACCTGCGTACCAACCTGGCGTTCCAGAACGCGGAATCGAGCGCGCGCGCGACCGAAGCGACCATTGAAACCGCACTGGACAGTGGCGCGAACGTGTACCAGGCCAACCAGGAAGAGTGCAGCCCTACCTTCGACCCGGCGACCTGGGCCAACGCGGTTACTGCCACCTCGTCCAACTACACCCGGCGCCTGGACAAGTGCTTCGCCTCTTCGACCATCACCGTGGGCAAGAAGCGCAACGAAGAAACCGGAAACATCTACCAGGTCACGGCGCTCGCCAGTGACCAGGCCACCGACGCAACTGCCAGCGCTGTCATCGATACGGTCTTCATCCCATGAACAACGATCAACGCTTCCTTCGCCTGCGCCCCTCCACCTGGCTGAAAGCCGGTGCTGGGCTGGCCGTTCTGGCTGGCCTGGCCGCGCTGATCATTCCGCTGCTTGCCGCGCTTGGCGACTACGATATCGCGCAGGAGCCGCTGTACACCAAGCAGAGCCAGCCGCCGCTGATGATGATGGTGATGTCGCG
>JAFAFD010000464.1 GCA_023423675.1 Pseudomonadota bacterium
AACACCGCCCAATCGCACCGCCCCCCGTGGATGCGCCCGGGCGGGCGCAGCACGCCTTCCAGGTGGAAGCCGAGGCGGTTGAGCACGTGCGCGGACGGGCGGTTGCGCGGGTCGATCTCCGCTTCAACCCGGTGCAGGCCCAGGGTGCCGAACAGATAGGTAACCACCTGCTGCAGCGCCTCGTGCATGTAGCCCTGGCCCTGCTTGCCCGGGGCCAGCAGGTAGCCGATCTCGGCGCGGGCTGCGTCGCGGTCCAGGGCGAACACCACGCAGATGCCCAGCAGCGGGCCGTCCAGTGATTCGCGCACGGCCAGCTTGAGCTGGGTGCCGGTGGTGTGCGCGGCGAGGTCGTCGTCGATCTGCGCGCGGGCCTCGGTCGGCCGCGTCCACGCCGGATGGTTCCAGAAGCGCATCACGTCCGGGTCGGACTGCAGGGCAAACAGGGCGGCCGCATCATCGCGGCGGATCGGGCTCAGGACCAGGCGCGCGCTGTGCAGCGGCAATCCCGGGAACAGCAGCGAGTGGCTGGCCAATACGAGGGTCCACGCAGAGAGACGTGCATTATGGCGCCGCTGGGGTTGCCGATGGGGGCGTGATGTCTGTAGAGCCGAGCCGATGCTCGGCTGCCCGGCACGGTGCGGAATGCAGCCGAGCGTGGGCTCGGCTCTACAGAAGGGCTGCGGGCGATCAGGCTTCCAGCGAAGCCAGGTCGCCCTTCGATTCCAGCCAGCCCTTGCGGTCAGACGCACGCTTCTTGGCCAGCAGCATGTCCATCAGCGTACGGGTCTGCTCGCCGTCGTCCACCGTCAGCTGCACCAGACGGCGCGTATCGGGGTGGATGGTCGACTCGCGCAGCTGCGGCGGGTTCATTTCGCCCAGGCCCTTGAAGCGGGTGACGTTGACCGCGCCCTTGATCTTCTCGCGTTCGATCTTGTCCAGGATCGAGCGCTTTTCTTCCTCGTCCAGGGCGTAGAACACCTGCTTGCCCACGTCGACGCGGAACAGCGGCGGCATCGCCACGAACACGTGGCCGGCATCGACCAGCGCCGGGAAGTGCTTGAGGAACAGCGCGGTCAGCAGGGTGGCGATGTGCAGGCCGTCCGAGTCGGCGTCGGCGAGGATGACGACCTTGCCGTAACGCAGGCCGGCGATGTCTTCCTTGCCCGGGTCGCAGCCGATGGCCACGGCCAGGTTGTGCACTTCTTCCGAGGCCAGCACGCTGTTGGACGACACTTCCCAGGTGTTGAGGATCTTGCCGCGCAGCGGCAGGATCGCCTGGAAGTCCTTGTCGCGCGCCTGCTTGGCGCTGCCGCCTGCCGAGTCACCTTCCACCAGGAACAGCTCGGTGCGCGACAGGTCCTGGCTGATGCAGTCGGCCAGCTTGCCGGGCAGGGCCGGGCCCTGGGTAACCTTCTTGCGGACGACCAGCTTCTCGGTCTTCAGACGCGCACTGGCGCGCTCGATGGCGATCTGCGCGATCTTCTCGCCCAGCTCCACGTTCTGGTTCAACAGCAGGCTGAAGGCATCGTGGGCGGCGCCTTCGACGAAACCGGCGGCCTGGCGCGAGGACAGGCGTTCCTTGGTCTGGCCGCTGAACTGCGGGTCGGTCATCTTCAGCGACAGCACGAACGACACGCGGTCCCATACGTCTTCCGGGGCCAGCTTGACGCCGCGCGGCAGCAGGTTGCGGAAGTCGCAGAACTCCCGCAGCGCTTCGGTCAGGCCGGTACGCAGGCCGTTGGCGTGGGTGCCGTGCTGGGCGGTGGGAATCAGGTTGACGTAGCTTTCCTGCACCAGCTCGCCTTCCGGCAGCCAGGCCACGGCCCAGTCAACGATCTCCGTATCCTTCTTCAGGTTGCCGACGAACAGATCGGCCGGCAGCGACTCGCGGTCGCCCAGCTCCATTTTCAGGTAGTCGCGCAAGCCGTCTTCGTAGTACCAGGTGTCGACTTCGCCGGTGGCTTCGTCGGTCAGCTTCACGGTCAGGCCCGGGCACAACACGGCCTTGGCGCGCAGCAGGTGCTTGAGCGCACGCACGGCGAACTTGGGCGTATCGAAGTACTTCGGGTCCGGCCAGAAGCGCAGGCGGGTACCGGTGTTCTTCTTGCCGACCGTGCCGACCACTTCCAGCGGCGAGGCGCGGTCGCCATCGCGGAAGGTGATGCGATGCTCGGCACCGTCGCGCTTGATGTGGATTTCGACCAGGGTGGACAGCGCGTTGACCACGCTGACGCCCACGCCGTGCAGGCCGCCGGAGAAGGTGTAGTTGTTGTTGTTGAACTTGCCGCCCGCGTGCAGGCGGGTCAGGATCAGCTCGACGCCCGGGATCTTTTCTTCCGGATGGATGTCCACCGGCATGCCGCGGCCGTCATCGCTGACCTCCACGCTGCCGTCCTTGTACAGGGTGATCTCGATCGAGCGGGCGTGGCCGGCGAGGGCCTCGTCCACCGAGTTATCGATCACTTCCTGCGCCAGGTGGTTCGGGCGCGCGGTGTCGGTGTACATGCCAGGACGGCGCTTGACCGGGTCAAGGCCGGACAGGACTTCAATATCGGCGGCGTTATAGCGTGCGTTCATCTATCTTCAAAGCGCGGAGCGACGCGCAAGTGTGCGGCGTGGACGGGAATTTTGCACGCCTGCGGTTCAGCCTCGGCGCCGGGGAGGGGGTAAAATGACAGCCGCTGGAATCTGAACGCCGGCGCCCCCATGTCCAAGCCATACGCGAGGAGGACTCCATGAAGAAGTTGCTGACCATTGCGATCCTGGCCGCTGCCGCCGTTGCGGTGCCGCTGGTGATGGCGCAGAACGCAGGCCCTTCGGCCCCGCAGCAGGGTGACCAGGCGGACAAGGCCGCGCAGTCCGAGGCGGATGCCAAGGCCAAGCGCCGCGCCCAGGCCAATGCCGAAATGAAGGCCAAGGGCCAGCCGGTCCCGCAGCAGGAAGAAGAGGAAGAGGCGCGGAAGAAGAAGTAAGGTGCCCGCCGCCGAGGCTTCTGCCGCAAGGCTCTTGCCCCCGAACGCCCCGCACTGCGGGGCGTTTTCTTTTAGTAGTGACGCCATCTGCCCCTTGGGTTGGCGGCCATCTATCTGTAAACTATGGCTTTCCGGGAGTAGTGCGTGTCCACCATTTGCGAATGGGCTGGACCGGCCATGCGTGGCCTCCAGCAATGCGGGTCGCAGGTGACGGTCCAATTGACCGGCACGGCCGCCCCGACCTCGCACGATGGTCCCCGTCCGGCGCCTGCCGCCGACCGGTCCCGCGCCTCCCTCGCTGCCCCAGCGAACCGGAAAACCCCCTTTCTGCTCCACGCCCGCCCCTCGGGCAGGCGTGGCGCTGCCGTTTTCCATTTCCAGACAGGATGCTTGCAGCCATGACTCCCTTGATTTTCGTAACCGGCGGCGTGGTGTCCTCGCTCGGCAAAGGTATTGCCGCTGCGTCACTGGCCGCCATCCTCGAAGCGCGTGGCCTGAAGGTCACGATGATGAAGCTGGACCCGTACATCAACGTCGACCCGGGCACCATGAGCCCGTTCCAGCACGGTGAGGTCTACGTCACCGACGACGGCGCCGAGACCGATCTCGACCTGGGCCACTACGAGCGCTTCGTGCGTACCCGCCTGAGCCGCAAGAACTCGGTCACCACCGGCCGCATCTACGAGAACGTCATCCGCAAGGAGCGCCGCGGCGACTACCTGGGCGCGACCGTGCAGGTCATCCCTCACATCACCGATGAAATCCGCCGCTGCATCGACGAGGCCACCGAAGGCTACGACGTGGCCCTGGTCGAGATCGGCGGTACCGTGGGCGACATCGAGTCGCTGCCGTTCCTGGAAGCGATCCGCCAGGTGCGTACCGAGCGCGGCCCGGAAAAGGCGCTGTTCATGCACCTCACCCTGGTGCCGTACATCGGCGCCGCCGGTGAGCTGAAGACCAAGCCGACCCAGCACTCGGTGAAGGAACTGCGCTCGATCGGCATCCAGCCGGACGTGCTGCTGTGCCGTTCCGAACAGGCCGTGCCGGATTCGGAGCGCCGCAAGATCGCCCAGTTCACCAACGTCTCCGAGCGCGCCGTCATCAGCGTGCCGGACGTGGACGTGCTGTACCGCATTCCGTCGGGCCTGCACGCGCAGGGCCTGGACGAGATCGTGGTCAACCAGCTGAAGCTGGCCGACAAGGTTGGTCCGGTCGACCTGTCGATGTGGGAGGACGCGGTCGATGCGACCCTGCACCCGCTGGACGAAGTGACCATCGCCGTGGTCGGCAAGTACGTCGACCACCAGGACGCCTACAAGTCGGTCGGCGAAGCCCTCAAGCACGGCGGCCTGCGCCAGCGCACCAAGGTCAACCTGAAGTGGCTGGAAGCGCAGGACCTGGAAGGCACCGACATGGCCGCGCTGGCCGATGTCGACGGCATCCTGGTGCCGGGCGGCTTCGGTGACCGTGGCTTCGAAGGCAAGGTGCTGACCTCGCAGTTCGCCCGCCAGAACAGCGTGCCGTACTTCGGCATCTGCTACGGCATGCAGGCGGCCGTGGTCGACTACGCGCGCCACGTGCTGGGCCTGGAAAACGCCAACAGCACCGAGAACGACCGCCAGTCGCCGGACCCGGTGATCGGCCTGATCACCGAATGGCGCACCGCCACCGGCGATGTCGAGAAGCGCGACGACAAGAGCGACCTCGGCGGCACCATGCGCCTGGGCCTGCAGGAACAGCGCCTGAAGCCGGGCACCCTGGCCCGCGAGCTGTATGGCAAGGACGTGGTGTCCGAGCGTCACCGCCACCGCTACGAGTTCAACAACCGCTACCGCACCCAGCTGGAAGATGCCGGCCTGGTGATCTCGGGCAAGTCGATGGACGACACCCTGGTGGAAGTGGTCGAGCTGCCGCGTGATGCGCACCCGTGGTTCCTGGCCTGCCAGGCGCATCCGGAGTTCCTGTCCACGCCGCGCGATGGCCACCCGCTGTTCATCGGTTTCATCCGTGCCGCGCGTGAGCGCAAGGCTGGCGGCGCACTGCTGGCCGAAGCCCGCGCCTGACTTGTGAAGGGGGGCTTCGGCCCCCATCCTGCATGCTTCAACCCCAGCACGCCGGTCCTGCCGGCGTAGCGGACAACAAGGAAACGCCATGAAACTGTGTGGATTCGAGGTCGGGCTGGACCAGCCCCTGTTCCTGATCGCCGGCCCCTGCGTGATCGAGTCGATGCAGCTGCAGCTCGATACCGCCGGCAAGCTGAAGGAGATCACCGATCGCCTCGGCGTCAACTTCATCTTCAAGTCGAGCTTCGACAAGGCCAACCGTACCTCGGGCACCGCCTTCCGCGGCCCGGGCATGGAAGAGGGCCTGAAGGTGCTGGCCGAAGTGAAGAAGCAGATCGGCGTGCCGGTGCTGACCGACGTGCACGAATACACCCCGATGGACGAAGTGGCCTCGGTGGTGGACGTGCTGCAGACCCCGGCGTTCCTGGTCCGCCAGACCGATTTCATCCGCAAGGTGTGTGCGGCCGGCAAGCCGGTCAACATCAAGAAGGGCCAGTTCCTGGCGCCGTGGGACATGAAGCCGGTCGTCGAGAAGGCCAAGTCCACCGGCAACGAGCAGATCATGGTCTGCGAGCGTGGCGCCAGCTTCGGCTACAACAACCTGGTCAGCGACATGCGTTCGCTGGCGGTGATGCGTGATACCGGCTGCCCGGTGGTGTTCGATGCCACCCATTCGGTGCAGCTGCCGGGCGGGCAGGGCACCAGTTCCGGTGGCCAGCGCGAACACGTGCCGGTGCTGGCACGCGCGGCGGTGGCAGTGGGCATCTCCGGCCTGTTTGCCGAGACCCATCCGGATCCGTCCAAGGCGCTGTCCGATGGCCCCAACGCGTGGCCGCTGGACCAGATGGAAGCCCTGCTTGAGACCCTGATGGAGCTCGACGCGGCGACCAAGAAGCACGGTTTTTCGCGCTTCGCGTGAGTCTTGACCCGTGGGCGGCGCTGGAAGCCCAGCGTCGCCGGCGGCATTGGCGCAGCTGGCCTTGGGGCTGGGTGGCGCTGGCGCTGGGCCTGCTCACCTGGGCGGCATTCGGCTACGCCGTGCTGCTGGGCGCTGCCGGCATGCGCATGCCGGGCGATGGTGCGGCCCCGCACTGGCAGGCCACGATGCTCAAGGTTGCCTTCTGCGCGGCCGTCGTGATGTATGCGGCCAGTACCGCAAGCATGGTGCTGGGCTGGCGGCTGCAACGCGCGCGCGTCGGCGCTGCGCTGGCCGCGGTGCTGCTGGTCGTGCCTTCCATCCTGCTGGCGTGGACGCTGCTTGCCCAGCTGTGATGTTTCGTCCGTGGCCCCTGCGCCCATTCATGCGGTACCCATTCAGATGACGAGCGTGCTCCCGATGAGCCTGACCTCTTCCGCGCGCGTGCCGCGCCGACCGTGGCCCTGGGGCGCCTGCGCGCTGGGTCTTGCCGTGCTCGCCTGGGCCGCCCTGGGGGCAGGGCTCATGGTTTTCCTGTCTGCGATCGGCATGCCGGGCGACGGCAATTACGCGCTGGCCTTGAAGCAGTGGCTGCTGATGCTGGCGATGGCCGTGCTGGCGCTGTCCGCGCTCGGCAGCGGCGTGGCCTCGGTACTGGCCTGGCGCACGCAGCGTGGCCGTGGCATGGCTGCGGTGGCGGCGTTGCTGCTGGCGCTGCTCGGCCTGCTGATCGCGGTGCCGCTGCTGGTGCAGGGGGCCGATCCGGTCGTGGCCAACGACACCATTTGGCAAGCGGCGGGCAGCCGGGGATAATCACGCGGCATTTCACATTTGTCGCATTCCCTCCTCCAGACAGGTAACCGGTCCGCTCATGAGTACGATCCGCAGCATCCACGCCCGTGAAATCCTCGACAGCCGTGGCAACCCCACGCTGGAAGCCGAAGTCATCCTGGAGGACGGTTCGTTCGGTCGCGCCGCGGTTCCCTCCGGCGCCTCGACCGGCACCAAGGAAGCGGTCGAGCTGCGTGACGGCGACAAGACCCGTTACCTGGGCAAGGGCGTGCGCAAGGCCGTCGAGAACGTCAACGGCGCCATCGCCAGTGCACTGAAGGGCTTCGAAGCCGTCGACCAGGCCGGCCTGGATCGTCGCCTGATCGATCTGGACGGCACCGAGAACAAGGGCCGCCTGGGCGCCAATGCGCTGCTGGCCGTGTCGATGGCCGCCGCACATGCCGCCGCCGCTTCCAGCAAGCAGGCCCTGTGGCAGTACCTGGCCGCCAAGACCGGTGCGACCCCTTCGCTGCCGGTGCCGATGATGAACATCATCAACGGCGGCGCCCACGCCGACAACAACGTCGACTTCCAGGAATTCATGGTGCTGCCGGTGGGCTTCACCTCGTTCTCCGAAGCCCTGCGCGCCGGCACCGAAATCTTCCATTCGCTGAAGTCCGTGCTGAAGAGCCACGGCCTGAGCACCGCCGTGGGCGACGAAGGCGGCTTCGCGCCGGACTTCCGCAGCAACGTCGAAGCGCTGGACACCATCCTCGAAGCCATCGGCAAGGCCGGCTACACCGCCGGTGAAGACGTGCTGCTGGGCCTGGACGTCGCCTCCAGCGAGTTCTTCGAGAACGGCAAGTACAACCTGGTCGGTGAGAACAAGCGCCTGACCTCCGAGCAGTTCGTCGACTTCCTCGCCGACTGGGCCGCGCAGTACCCGATCATCACCATCGAAGACGGCCTGGCCGAGAACGACTGGGCCGGCTGGAAGCTGCTGACCGACCGCATCGGCAAGAAGGTGCAGCTGGTGGGCGACGATCTGTTCGTCACCAACCCGAAGATCTTCCAGGAAGGCATCGATTCGGGCACCGCCAACGCGATCCTGATCAAGGTCAACCAGATCGGCACCCTGAGCGAAACCCTGGAAGCGATCGCCATGGCCGATCGTGCCGGCTACGCCGCCGTGGTCTCCCACCGCTCGGGCGAAACCGAAGACACCACCATCGCCGACATCTCGGTGGCCACCACTGCCACCCAGATCAAGACCGGCTCGCTGTGCCGCAGCGATCGCGTGGCCAAGTACAACCAGCTGCTGCGCATCGAGGAAGCCCTCGGCGCCAGCGCGCGTTACGCCGGTCGTGACGCGTTCGTGTCGCTGAAGCGCTGAGCCCATGCGCGACTGGCGCTGGCTGCTGCTGCTGCTGGCCCTGCTGCTGGCATGGCTGCAGTACCGTTTCTGGTTCGGCCCGGGCAATTCGGGTGAAGTGATGATGCTCGAAGCCCAGGTCGCCAACCAGGAGCGGGACAATGAAGGTCTGCAGCAGCGCAACGATGCGCTGGCTGCTGAAGTGAAGGACCTCAAGGAAGGCCAGGCCGCCATCGAAGAACGCGCGCGCAGCGAGCTGGGCATGATCAAGCCCGGCGAGAAGTTCTACCGCGTGGTGGAGGATGCGCCGGTCCGTCCGGCGCAGGCTGCACCGGTCGCGGCGCAGGTCGGCGACCACCCGGCGGACGTGCCGTGAGCGCGGCCATCTGGGCGGTCGTCCCGGCTGCCGGGCGCGGCACCCGTTTCGGCGCGCCGCTGCCCAAGCAGTACCTGCAGGCGGGCGGGCAGATCCTGCTCGCCCACACCCTGGATGCGCTGCTGGCGCACCCGGCGGTGGCCGGGGCGATGGTGGTCATCGGCGAGGACGATGCGGATTGGCCGGGCTGGACCGAGTGGTCCGGCAAGCCTGTGCTGACCTGCATCGGTGGTGCGACCCGCGCCGCCTCGGTGCTGGCCGGCCTGCAGGCCCTGCCGGACAGTGTGCGTGCCGACGAGTTCGTGCTGGTGCACGATGCCGCGCGGCCCAACCTGTCGCTGGCTGACCTCGGTCGCCTGCTGGAAGTGGGGCGTGCCGATCCGGTCGGCGCGATCCTTGCCGCACCCGTGCGCGATACCCTCAAGCGTGCCGGCGACGATGGTGGCATCGATGGCACCGAACCGCGCGAGCGCCTGTGGCGCGCGCTGACCCCGCAGCTGTTCCGTCGCCACCAGCTCATCCGCGCGCTGGCCGCTGCGGCCGCCAGCGGTGTCGACGTCACCGACGATGCCATGGCCATGGAGCGCCAGGGCCAGCGTCCGCTGCTGGTGGAAGGCAGCGAGGACAATTTCAAGGTCACCACCCCGGCCGACCTCGACCGTTTCGAATTCGTACTTTCCCGCCGCGCCGGCTGATCGCCCGCGCGGCCCTGCTGCAAGGGTTGCATCCATGAGCACCGCTCCGTTCCCGCCCGTCCGCATCGGCCAGGGCTACGACGTCCATGCCTTCGGTGAAGGCGACCACATCATGCTCGGCGGCATCCGCGTGGCGCACAGCTGCGGCGTGCTGGCCCACAGCGATGGCGACGTCATCCTGCACGCGCTGTGCGATGCCATGCTCGGCGCCATCGCGCTGGGCGACATCGGCCAGCACTTCCCGCCCAGCGACGACCGCTGGAAGGGTGCCGACAGCAGTGATTTCGTCCGCCATTGCGACAGCCTGCTGCGCGAGCGCGGCTGGCGCGTCGGCAACACCGACATCACCGTCATCTGCGAGCGGCCCAAGGTCGGCCCGCATGCGCTGGCCATGCGCGAACGCATCGGCGGCCTGCTGCAGCTGCCGCTGGACGCGGTGAGCGTCAAGGCCACCACCTCGGAGAAGCTCGGCTTCACCGGCCGTGGCGAGGGCATCGCCGCGCAGGCCGTGGTCCTGCTGGTGGCGGCATGATTCCTTTGCCGCTGGCCTTTGGCGCGCCGCTGCTGAGCGCGCGCATCCGCACCACGCCGGAGGATTTCCAGGTCGACGAACTGCCGGCCTTCGAAGCCACCGGTGAGGGCGAGCACCTGCTGCTGCACATCCGCAAGCGCGGCGCCAACACGGTGCACGTGGCCAAGGTGCTGGCGAAGTGGGCGGGCCTGCCGGAAATGGGCGTCAGCTACGCCGGCATGAAGGACCGCAACGCGGTCACCACCCAGCGTTTCAGCGTGCACCTTCCCAAACGTGTGGCCCCGGACCTGGCCGCGCTGGCCAGTGACGAGATCGAAGTGATCGAGGCGACCTGGCACAACCGAAAACTGCAGCGCGGTGCGCTGGCCGGCAACCGTTTCAAGCTGGTGCTGCGCGACGTGCAGGGCGACGCCGCGGCCATCGATGAGCGCCTGCAGCAGATCGCCACGCGCGGCCTGCCGAACTGGTTCGGCGAACAGCGTTTCGGTCGCGACGGTGGCAACGTGCCGGCCGCGCTGGCGATGTTCGGTGGCCGCCGCATGCGCCAGGACCAGCGTTCGCTGCTGCTGTCGGCTGCCCGCTCGGCGCTGTTCAATCGCGTGCTGGCCGCGCGCGTGGAGCAGGGCAGCTGGGACCAGCCGCTGGACGGCGAGGTGTGGATGCTCGACGGCAGCCGCAGCGTGTTCGGCCCAGAGCCGTACACCGATGTGCTGGCCGAGCGCCTGGCCCGCTTCGACATCCACCCCAGCGCGCCGCTGTGGGGCGAGGGCGAGCTGCGCAGCACCGACACCGCCCGCGCGCTGGAACTGGCCGCCCTGGACGATGAGGAATCGCAGGCGCTGCGTACCGGCCTTGAGGGCGCGCGCCTGAAGCAGGAACGCCGCGCGCTGCGCCTGCGTCCGGCGCTGCTGCAGCACCAGTGGCTGGCGGCTGACGTGCTGGAGCTGTCGTTCGCCCTGCCGCCGGGCTGCTACGCCACGGCCGTGCTGCACGAGCTCGGCCCCGTCGAAGACGCCTCGCAGGCCTGAGCGAAAAATGGGACGGAGGGGATTAAGTCGTTTGTGCCACAAA
>JAFAFD010000466.1 GCA_023423675.1 Pseudomonadota bacterium
ATCCCGGTAGCTCCCGGGCGCTGTCGAGCGAATGGATTCAATGAAGATCCTGTTGACCGGAAGTTCCGGGCGGATCGGGCGCGCGATCTTCGGTGCGCTGGCCGCCGAGCACGACGTGGTGGGGTTGGACCGCATGCCCTTCAACACCACCCGCATCATTGCCGATGTCACCGACCGCCAGGCGCTGGTGCGCGCCGTGCGGGGTGTGGACGCGGTGATCCACACCGCAGCCCTGCACGCGCCGCACGTCGGCCTGGTGCCAGATCCGGTGTTCGAGCAGATCAACGTCGACGCGACCGCGCAGCTGCTGCAGCTGGCCCGGCAGGCGGGCGCGCGCCGCTTCGTGCTGACCAGCACCACGGCGCTGTACGGCCACGCGGTGGTGGCCGGTGGCTGCCGCTGGATCGACGAAACGACCGAACCGCTGCCACGCACCATCTACCACCGCACCAAGCTGCAGGCCGAAGCACTGGCCGAGCGGGCGGCGGGGCAGGGCTTCGCGGTGCGCGTGCTGCGCATGGCGCGCTGCTTCCCCGAGGCACCCGAGCGCATGGCCATGTTCCGCCTGCACCGTGGCATCGACGCGCGCGATGTGGCCAGTGCCCACGCGGCGCTGCTGGTGGATGAGGGTGGGCCGTTCCAGCGCTACATCGCCTGCGCGGCCAGTCCGTTCCAGCGCAGTGACTGCCTGGAGCTGGCCGCCAACCCGCGCCAGGTGCTGGCCCGCCGTGTACCGCAGCTGCTCGCCGAGTTCGACCGCCGCGGCTGGCCGCTGCCGCTCAGCATCGACCGTGTCTACGACAGCACCCGGCTGCGCCAGGCCCTGGGCTGGCAACCGCGTTTCGGCCCGGAGGGCGTGCTGCAGCAGTACGCCGCAGGCAGCATCGAAGTACTGCCGCGCATGCTGCCGCTTTTGTAGAGTCGAGCCATGCTCGACTGCGCCGCCTTTGTAGAGTCGAGCCATGCTCGACTGCTCTTCGTCCGACGCCACGGCTGAGCGTGTTCAGGTTCCCGCAGACGGCTTTTCCTCAATCCGGCCCGCCTGCGGCCGCTAACCCGGTGCGTGCCTTGCCAGCGTGGGTTTCGATCCGCAGCTGGCAGGCGGCGGCGCGAGGGATCGCGCACCTGCGCGGTGCCGTTCCGGTGCCGGTTGTCCTGAACTGCCTACGGAACCACCCATGTCTGCCTCCCGCTCTGCCGCTGCCCGTCGCCCAGGCAGCATCGCCCACAAGCTGATGCTGGGTACTGCTTCGATCGCGCTGCTCTGCTTCGGCATCACCGCTTTCCTCATCTACCGCCAGGCCAGTGCCAGCCTGGTCAATGCCTCGCGCCAGACCATGGCCAGTGAAGCCGTCGCTGAAGCGCGCAAGGTGTCTGCCGATCTGGGCACGGCCTTCGCCAGCAACGATGCGATGGTGGAAACCGTGCTGGCCCAGCGCGCCCGCGGCGATGCCCCGGACCGCGGCGCCCTGGCCGCTGTCGTTGGCCAGCAGCTGCAGGCGCACCCGGAATGGGTGGGCAAGAGCACCATGTGGGAAGCGAACGCTTTCGACGGCAAGGATGCAGACTTCGTGAATACCGAAGCGCACGATGCCACCGGTCGCTTCATGAGCTACTGGGCCTGGGAGGGCGGCAAGCCCCAGCAGTCGCCGATGACCGCCTACACCGACCTGCCGGATGGCTCCGGTGACTGGTACATGGGCCCGAGCCGCGACAAGCTGCCCAAGGTCAGCGAGCCGTACTCGTACGCCATTGGTGGCCAGCAGGTGCTGATGAGCACACTGAGCACGCCGATCGTGGAGAACGGCACCTTCCTCGGCGTGTTCACCGTCGATTTCTCGCTGGCGGCACTGCAGAAGCACCTGGCCACGCTGACCCCGATGGGGGCCGGCCGGGTCGAACTGCTTTCGCCCAAGGGCGTGGTGCTGGCGTCGGCCAATGCCGCCGAGATCGGCAAGCCGCGTACCGGCGCGGAAACCCAGCAGATGCTGGCCCAGATTGCCCAGGGCAAGACCTTTGAGGCGTTCAAGCCGGATGCCGAAGGCAACGTGCGCCTGTACGTGCCGATGCAGGTTGGCGATGCCCCGCAGCACTTCGCGCTGGGCGTGGTGGTGCCGCACGCGGTGATCGTCGCCGAAGCCCGGCAGCTGCTGTGGCTGACCCTGCTGGTCGGCGTGATTGCCGCGCTCACTCTCAGCGCCGGCGTCTATGTGCTGCTGCGTGGCCTGGCCATCCGCCCGCTGGCGCAGGCCGTGCGCATCGCCAGCGACGTGGCGGCCGGCAAGCTGGATACCGCACTGCCGCCGCGCGGCAACGATGAAGTGGGTCGCCTGCTGGAGGCGATGCAGGGCATGCGCGGCACGCTGCAGGCGGTGATGGCGGCGCAGGCGGAAATGGCGCAGCGCCATGACGAAGGCCAGATCAGCTACCGCATGGATGCCAGCGCCTTCCCGGGTGAGTACGGCCGCATGGTGGCCGACAGCAACCAGCTGGTGGCGTCGAGCAATGCGGTCACTCAGCGCCTGGTGGAGGTAATGCAGCGCTACGCGGTGGGCGACCTCAGCGTGGACATGGAAGCCCTGCCGGGCGAGAAGGCCGTGTTCACCGCAGCCATGGCCACCACCAAGGCCAACCTGGGGGCGATCAACGAGGAGATCCAGCAACTGGCCGCCGCGGCGGCAGCGGGTGACTTCGCGGTGCGCGGCGATGCGGAGCGCTTCGAGCACGACTTCCGCCGCATGGTCGAAACGCTCAACACGATGATGCAGGTGAGCGACCACAACTTGGCCGCGCTCTCCACGCTGCTGCGCGCGATTGCCGCCGGTGACCTCAGCACGCGCATGCACGGTGATTTCCACGGCGTGTTCGCGGTGATGCGCGACGATGCCAACAGCACGGTGCAGCAGCTCACCCAGATCGTCGGCCAGATCCAGCAGTCGGCGGCGAGCATCCGCTTGGCGGCCGGCGAGATCGCTTCGGGCAACAGCGACCTGTCTCGCCGCACCGAACAGCAGGCGGCCAACCTGGAAGAGACGGCGGCATCGATGGAGGAACTGACCTCCACCGTGCGCCAGAACGCCGAGCATGCGCAGCAGGCCAACAGCCTGGCGGCATCGGCGGCCGGTGTGGCCAGCGAAGGCGGGCAGGTGGTCGGCCAGGTGGTGCAGACCATGGAGCAGATCGAGAACTCCTCGCAGCGCATCGCCGAGATCATCTCGGTGATCGATGGCATCGCGTTCCAGACCTACATCCTGGCGCTGAACGCTGCGGTGGAAGCGGCGCGTGCCGGCGAGCAGGGCCGTGGTTTCGCCGTGGTGGCCAGCGAAGTGCGCGCGCTGGCGCAGCGCTCGGCGGGGGCGGCCAAGGAGATCAAGGGCCTGATCGATGCCTCGGTGGCCCAGGTCGGCGCCGGTGCGCAGCTGGTGCACGGTGCAGGCCGCACGATGCAGGAGATTGTCGGCCAGGTCGGCCGGGTGAACGACATCATGGCCGAGATCTCGGCCGCCTCGCGCGAACAGTCGGCGGGCATCGAGCAGGTCAACCAGACCGTGGTGCAGATGGACGAAACCACCCAGCAGAACGCGGCGCTGGTGGAAGAAGCCACGGCGGCCGCACGGGCGATGGAAGACCAGGCCGAGCAGCTGGCGGTGGCGGTATCGCGCTTCCGCCTGCAGGCCGACGCCCCGGCGGCGGCGAAACTGCGCGCGGCCTGATGTCGCAG
>JAFAFD010000064.1 GCA_023423675.1 Pseudomonadota bacterium
GCCCATGCTCGGCTGCCGAGCAGCAGCCGAGCATGGGCTCGGCTCTACCAAGAGGTGCTCAGCGGTTGCGCACGGCCAGCAGTTCGCCGTTGCCCACCGGCACCAGGCTGGTGCTGAAGGCCGTGTCGGCATCCAGCAGCGCGCGCAGCGGTTCCATCTGGGCGGCGTGCGAGGTGGCGTTGTCGACCACCAGCAGGCCGCCGGGGCGCAGCACGCGGCGCAGCTGCGGCCACCAGCCGGCGTACTGTTCGCGGTCCGAATCGAGGAACAGCAGGTCGATGCTGGCATCGGCGGCGCTGGCCAGCCATTGCCCGGCATCGCCGTGCACCAGGCGGATGCGCCCGGCCAGGCCGCTGCGTTCGAAATTCGCCTGCGCCAGCGCGACCTTGTCGGCGGCGTACTCCAGCGTGGTGACGTGGCCATCGATGGCTGCGGCGGCTTCAGCCAGCCACAGCGTGGAGTAACCATTGGAGGTGCCGATTTCCAGCACCCGCCGCGCCTGGCCGAAGCGCACCAGCACCGACAGCAGCTCACCGGTGTCGGCGGTGATGTTCAGCATGCGCCGGCCGCGCTCGGTCTCGCGCGCATCGTTGGCCGCGCCGTGGCGGGCCAGTTCTTCCTTCAGCGCCTGCAGGGCGGCGCTCACCGCCACCACGCGCGGGCCAGGGCGAAGGCGCCCACCGCGGCCGCGCCCAGGCTCAGCACCGGCAGATCGCCCCAGTACCAGCCCGGCGGCTGCAGCACGTACATCAGCGTGGCGATGGCCAGCAGGCCGACCCCGGTAATGGCACCGACCGCGCGCTTCTGCAGGCGCTGCAGGCTGGCATCAAGGGTGACCAGGTCACGCGAGCGCATCGCCAGTTCGTGGCGGCCTTCCACCTGCTGGGTCAGCCAGGCGTGCACCAGGCGCGGCATGTCCGGAGCGTGGGTCATGATTTCCGGCAGGCGCTTGCCGATCTCGCGCACGACCCGGCGCGGGCTGTAACGCTCGCGCAGGATCTTCGCCAGCACCGGCTTGGCCACCGCCCAGATGTCGATCTGCGGGTCCAGCTGGCGGCCCACGCCTTCGATGTTCAGCAGGGTCTTCTGCAGCAGGATCAGCTGCGGCTGCAGGGTCAGCTGGTAGCGCTGGGCCACCCGGAACAGCTTCAGCAGCACCTCGGCCAGCGAGATCTGCGACAGCGGGCGGGTGAAGTACGGTTCGCACACCGACCGCACCGCTGCTTCCAGGTCATCGATGCGCACGTTGTCCGGCATCCAGCGCGCCTGCACGTGCAGTTCGGCGATGCGGCGGTAGTCGCGGTTGAAGATGGCCATGAAGTTCTCGGCCAGGTAGTACTGATCTTCCTGCGAGAGCTGGCCCATGATGCCGAAGTCCAGCGCGATGAAACGCGGGTTGTCGCGGCGTGCCGGATCGGTGTCGACCCAGATGTTGCCGGCGTGCGCATCGGCGTGGAAGAAGTTGTCGCGGAACACCTGGGTGTAGAACACCCGCACGCCCTTGGCAGCCAGCGCCTTGCGGTCGATGCCGGCCTTGTCCAGCGCGAGGATGTCATCGGAGGGAATGCCCCACACCCGCTCCAGGGTCAGCGCGCGCTCGGCGGTATGGCTCCAGATCACTTCCGGCACGTACAGGTCGTCGCTGTTTTCCCAGAAGCGGCGCAGCACGCTGGCGTTGGCGCCTTCGCGCTGCAGGTCCAGTTCGGCGGCCAGGGTGTTCTCGACCTCGGCCACCACTTCGCGCGGGCGGATCTTGTCGGCGCGCGGGTGGGTGCGCTCGACCAGCGCGGCCAGCGAATTGAGCAGGGCGATGTCGGCGTCGATCTGCTTCTCGATGCCCGGGCGCAGCACCTTCACCACCACCTGGCGGCCATCGGCGAGGGTCGCGGCATGCACCTGCGCGATCGAGGCCGAGGCCAGCGGTTCGGTGTCGAAGCTGGCAAAGGCCTCGCTGACCGGCAGGCCAAGCGCTTCTTCAACGATGCGGCGCGCGGTGTCGCCATCGAAGGGCTTGACCCGGTCCTGCAGCAGGGTCAGTTCGTTGGCCACGTCCGGCGGCACCAGGTCGCGGCGGGTGGACAGGATCTGCCCGAACTTGACGAAGATCGGGCCGAGGTCCTGCAACGCCAGGCGCAGGCGCGCACCACGCGACTGCGAGGCGATGTCGGCCGAGGCGCGCGGGACGAAGGGCTTGGCCAGGCGCAGCCAGCGCTCGGCCGGGGTGCCCTGCAGCAGGTCGTCGAGGCGGTAGCGCAGGATGACGCGGCCGATGCGGTTGGCCCGCAGCAGCGCCTTCATGCGGCACCCCGCAGACGCTGCACGCGTGCGCCGAGGCGCTCGACGTCGTCACGCAGCACGTCTACGTCGTCGTGGAAGGCATCCAGTTCGGCACGTGGCACCACGTCGCGCGACTCCTCGGTAATGAATTCGGCGGCGCTGTGGGCCAGGTCGATGGCGCCCTGGCGTGCGTGCTGCAGGGCGCTGCGCAGGGTGTTGGCAACCTGCACGCCGAGCACCTCGCCGAACACGCTGACGAAGGGCTGCTGCCAGTCGGGGTCGAAGCCCTTGGCCAGCTGCTGCAGGCGGCGCGCCAGTTCGGCATCGCCGGCCACGCGCACGCGGCCCTTGCCGTTGTCGTTGCCGCGGCGGGCGTTGGCCAGCAGCGGCAGCTGGGCGAGCACGCTGGCCAGGCTGCTGCGCACGGCCAGGTCGGCTTCCTGTGCGTCCACCGGGCCGACGCGCAACATGTCGCCATCGACGC
Organism: Pseudomonadota bacterium; assembly: GCA_023423675.1. Taxonomy (GTDB): domain Bacteria; phylum Pseudomonadota; class Gammaproteobacteria; order Xanthomonadales; family Xanthomonadaceae; genus Stenotrophomonas. The sequence goes on from JAFAFD010000064.1 coordinate 2,762, forward strand.
TGATGCGCATCGCCAGCGACGGGGCGTCCAGGGTCAGGTCGATGTGGCGGCCGTCGAGGCTGGCCAGGGCGTGCCGGGTATCCGGATCCAGCGCCAGTGCGCGGTTCAGTGCGGTCTGCAGGGCACGGCCGGCGACTGGCTTGAGGGACGAGAGCAGGGAGAGAGCCATGTGTGCATTCTACCTGCGTGGGTGGGGAGCGGATGCAGACACTTTGCCCGGTAGAGTCGACCGTTGGTCGACTGCCCTTCCGTGAATTGCCCCCGCTGCCGGCGAGGGTCGGCTGCCAGTCGACCAACGGTCGGCTCTACCTTTCCCCGTGCCGCACGGCGGTTCATGCTGTGCAGCCTTGTCACACAGGACAACACGCATGGCACGGACCCGGGTCGGCATCATTTTCGGAGGCATGTCCTCCGAGCACGAAGTGTCGCTGCAGTCGGCGAAGAACATTCTCGATGCGCTCGATCGCGAGCGCTTCGAGCCGGTGCTGGTGGGCATCGACAAGCAGGGCCAGTGGCACCTCAGCCAGCCCGAGACCTTTCTGATCAATGCCGATGATCCGGCACGCATCGCGCTGCACCCTTCGGGCACGGCGCTGGCGGTGCGGCCCGGTGCCGGGCAGGCGCAGCTGCAGCCGGTGGATGCGTCCACCGCGCTGGGCCAGATCGATGTGGTGCTGCCCATCGTGCACGGGCCGCTGGGTGAGGATGGCGCGCTGCAGGGGCTGCTGCGCATGGCCAACCTGCCCTTCGTCGGTTCGCCGGTGCTGGGCTCGGCGGCGGCGATGGACAAGGACGTGGCCAAGCGGCTGCTGCGCGATGCGGGGCTGCCGGTGGCGCCGTGGGTGTGCATCCGTCGCCACGAGGCGGCAAGCGTGGACGTGCAGGCACTGATCGCGCAGCTGGGGCTGCCGCTGTTCGTCAAGCCAGCCAACCAGGGCTCGTCGGTGGGGGTCAGCAAGGTCAAGCAGGCCGGTGATTTCGCCGAGGCGCTGCAGCTGGCGCTGCGGCATGACCACAAAGTGCTGGTGGAGTCGGCCGTGGTCGGTCGCGAGATCGAGTGCGCGGTGCTTGGCAACGACCTACCGCAGGCCAGTGTCTGCGGCGAGGTGGTGGTGCACGACGAGTTCTATGCCTACGACACCAAGTACATCAACCCCGATGGGGCGGACGTGGTGGTGCCGGCGGCGATCGATGGCGATGCGCAGGCACGCATCCAGCAGATCGCGCTGCAGGCTTACCAGGTGCTGGAGTGTGCGGGCATGGCGCGGGTGGATGTGTTCCTCACCGCGGATGGGCAGATCGTCATCAACGAGATCAACACACTGCCCGGCTTCACCCGCATCAGCATGTACCCCAAGCTGTGGGGCGCCAGCGGGTTGGGCTATACCGCGCTGATCACGCGGTTGATTGAACTGGCGCTGGAACGGCACGCGGCCGATCGGGCGCTGGTGTAACGCCCTTCTGTAGAGTCGAGCCATGCTCGACTGGGTTGTGATCAGTCGAGCACGGCTCGACTCTACAGAAAGCGGAATCGGCTACCCGCGCTTGCGGAACATCGAGATGACCGCAAGGATCAGGAAGACGACGAACAGGATCCAGGCGATGTTCGTGGCGGCACCGGCGATGCCGGAGAAGCCGAGCACGGCGGCGATGATGGCGATGACAAAGAAAATGATGGCGTAATGCAGCATGGCGTTCCTCGCGGGTGGTCCGGCCGGTGTGGCGTTGGGTCCATCCTGCGGATCTGCCGGTGTGCAACCGGTGACGGCGATCTCTTCGGCTGATGAAGCCTTCAGCGCCGTGACGCTGCCGTCACGACACGGCCTTCAGGCGGCGCAGTCCTTCTTCGATGCTGACCTGCGGCACGTAGCCGAAATCACGACGCGCCGGTTCCATGCTGTACCAGTGCGGCGTGCACAGCTGTTCGGCCAGGAAGCGGGTCAGCGGCGGTTCGCCCGGCAGCCGCAGCAGCGGCCACAGGCGCTCGCTGATCGCGCCGATGCGATAGGCGGTCTTGAAGCTGAGGGTCTTCTCCACGGCCGGTGCACCGACGGCCGCCAGCAGCTTGTTGAGCAGCTCGCGCATCGGCAGCGGTTCGCCGTTGGAAATGAAGTAGGCCCTGCCGGCACAGGCCGCACCCGGCGCCAGCGCATCCAGGGCGAGGAAGTGCGCCAGCGCGGCGTTGTCGATGTAGGTGGTGTCGACCTTGTTGCTGCCATCACCGACCAGGCGCAGGCGACCCTGGCGGGCGCGCTGGGCCAGGCGCGGCACCAGCTGCTGGTCGCCCGGGCCCCAGATCAGACGCGGGCGCAGCGCCACGGTGGCCAGCGTGGCGTCGTTGGCGGCCAGCACGCGCTGTTCGGCAATCGCCTTGGTCGCCGCATACGGCGCCTGGAAGTTCTCGCCGTAAGGCACTTCATCCGCGCCCAGCCCTTCGACCGGGTGGGTGGCGCGGTGGGTCACGCTGGGCGTGGAGGTGTAGACCAGCTTGCCGATGCCGTGTGCGCGGCAGGCGGCGATGACGTTGTCGGTGCCGCCCACGTTGGCCTGGTGGTAGCTGTCATAGCTGCCCCAGGCACCGGCCTTGGCGCCGTTGTGCAGCACCGCGTCGACGCCGGCCACGGCATGCAGCACCGCCTGCGCATCGGCCAGGTCGCCGCGGATCTGGCCCACGCCCATCGCCTGCAGTTCCGGGTAGTGGCTGCGGTTGAAGGCCAGCACCTGGTGGCCACGTTCAAGCAGCCCGCGGCACAGCGCCTGGCCAAGGAAACCACCACCACCGGTGACCAGGATCTTCATGCGCGCTTCTCCAGTTGGGCGCGGGCCCAGACGGCGAGCTTCTCGCGGCCGATCTTGGCGTTGTGACGGATATCGACGGGGAAGGCCGGATGCACCAGGAAGTGCTGCAGTCCGGCCTCGGCGGCGTGGGCGGCCGCATGCGCGCGCAGGGTCTCCTGCAGCACAGGGCCGTCGGACTGCCCACGCTGCAGTTCCACGCACAGCACCGGGACCTGCGCACCGGCGGCGCCCACGCCCACCAGCGCGGTGCGGGCCACGCCGGGCACGGTGTTGAACACCGGCTCGAGCTGTTCGGTGTACAGCGGCCCGTGCGCGGTTTCCACGCGCTGGGTCTTGCGCCCGCAGAACCACAGGCGGCCCTGCGCGTCGAAGTAGCCGACGTCGCCCATGCGGTGCACCACGCGGGTGCTGCCATCGGCGAGGGTTTCGCGGATCTTCGCCGCGGCGGTGGCCTGCGGGCGGTTGAAGTAGGTATCGGTGGCGGTGGGCCCGGCCACGGTGATCTCGCCCACTTCGCCGGTGGCCAGCACGCGCGCCTGCGACCACTCGGGCAGCGGCGCATCGTCGATGGCGATGATGCGCACCTCGTTGGGCGCGACCACGCTGCCCACGCAGGTGCCGGCACCTGCCTCGGTGGCGGCGCGGGTGCGCTCCAGTTCGCGACCTTCGACCACAGCCACCGGCAGGCACTCGGTGGCACCGTAGGGCGTCCAGAACTGCGCGTCGTCGGGCAGCAGGCGGCGGATGGTGGCCACCACGTCCGGCGGCACCGGCGCACCGGCCGAGGTCACCCGGCGCACCGTCGGCAGCGGCCGGCCGTGCTTGGCAAGCACCCGCATCAGGGCCGGCGAACCGAACAGCTGGGTCACCCCGAAGCGCTGGATGGCATCGTGCAGGCGCGCCGGGTCGGCCTGCGCCGGCCGGGTCGGGTCCATGTCCGGGATGACCGAGGTCAGCCCCAGCGCCGGGTCGAACAGGGCGAACGGCGGGAAGGTCGGCAGGTCGACGCCGCCGGCCTCCATGCCGAAGGCGCTGCCCAGCAGCTGGATCTGGCCGACGAAGTGGCGGTGGCGGTAGACCACGCCCTTGGGCACGCCGGTGGAGCCGCTGGTGAACAGGATGGCGGCCATGTCCTCGCCATCGGTGGCGGCCAGCATCGGGCCGCCGCTGGCACCGGTGCGCTCCAGCGCAGCCAGGGTGGTCCCGCCCCAGCCCAGGCGGCGGCCGACGGTGACCAGGCGGGTGGCCGACGGCGCCCAGCGCAGGGCCAGCCGCGCCACGTGGGCCAGCGGGATGCCGATGAAGGCCTCCGGCTGCGCTTCGTCCAGGCACTGCTTCAGCGCGCGCTTGTCGATGCCCGGGTCGACCAGCACCGGCACCGCACCCAGCTTGAACAGGGCGAACATCAGCAGGAAGAACTCCGGCGAGGGCCGCACCATCACCACCGTGCGCACGCCGCGGCCGATGCCGTAGCCGGCCAGGCCGGCGGCCATGGCGTCGCTGCGGGCGTCCAGCTGGCGGTAGTCCAGGGTCACGTCATAGGCGGCCATGCCGTTGCCGGCACCACGGCGGCCGGGGCAACGGATGGCGATCTGGTCAGGGCGTTCGCGGGCCAGTTCAGGCAGCCGCGCCGCGATATTGCAGGGTCCGTTCATCCGTTCATTGTCGCCGCTTACGGAATTTCTTGCGCGGCCGCCCGCTTCGTGGAAAATCCGCAGCCTCGTTCCCGATTCCCACTGCCGCCCGAGGCGGCTTGCCCATGCAACATCCCTGCATGACCTGCGGCGCCTGCTGCACCCAATACCGCGTGGCCTTTCACTGGATGGAATCGGACGAGGTCACCCCCGGCGGCGTGCCGCACCAGCTGACCGAAGTGCTGGACCCGCACCGCCTGTGCATGCGCGGCACCCACTCCAAGCCGGTGCGCTGCGTGGCGCTGGACGCGCAGATCGGCGTGTATTCGCGCTGCACCATCCACCCCAATCGGCCCAGCGTGTGCCGCGAGGTGGATGCGTCGTGGGAATACGGCAAGGCCAGCCCGCAGTGCGACAAGGCGCGCATCGCCTATGGCCTGGACCCGCTGACCGCGGCGGACTGGGAAGGCGGCGACAACAACCCGATCGCGGCCTGATGCCCGGCTGGGGTCAGAGCCCTCTCTGCGAGAGGGATCCGACCCCGCACCTCCATCAGAGCGGGTTCGCGTCGAGGAAGGCGCGGATTTCCGGCACCAGCACTTCGTGCTTGTCTTCCAGCACGTAATGCCCGGCATCCTCGAAGGCGTGCACCTGGGCCTTCGGCAGCGCGGCCTGGAAGCCTTCCAGGAAGTGGTGGTCGAACACGAAGTCACGCAGGCCCCAGCCGATGAAGGCCGGGCGGTCGGCGAACGACGGCAGCGCCTGGCCGGCGCGCTCCAGCAGCGACCAAGCCTTGTCGGCCGGCGACAGCGGGATGTCCTGCATGAAGCGGATTGTGCTGATGCGGTTGGCATAGCTGTTGTACGGCGACACGTAGGCGCGGCGCACATCGGCCGGCATCTTCCGTTCCACGCCCAGCCACGAGGCACCGGACGAGAACGCATTGAAGGTGCGGATGATCCACTCGCCGATCTTCCAGTGGCGGCCCAGCCCGATCTGCCACGGCATCTTCTTGGCCGCCGGCATCGGGAAAGCGGCGGTGTTGAGCACCACCAGGCGCTTCACCTGCGCGTGGTGCGACAGCGCCCAGCCGAAGCCGATCATGCCGCCCCAGTCGTGCACGGCCAGGGTGACCGGGCCGGTGATGCCCAGGTGCTTCAGCAGCGCCTCCAGGTCATCCACGCGCGACTGCAGGGTGTACTCGTAGCGCTGGTCGTCGGGCTTGTCCGACAGGCCCATGCCGATGTGGTCCGGCACGATGCAGCGGTACGTGTCCGACAGGCCGGCCACCAGCGTGCGCCAGTAATAGCTCCACGACGGGTTGCCGTGCACCATCACCACCACCTCGCCATCGCGCGGGCCTTCGTCGAGATAGCTCATCGACAGGCCGGGACGGACCTCGAAACGCTGCGGGTGGGCGGGGTAACCGGGGAGATTCATGGGCAGCTCTTCAGTAGTGGGACATCACTGCGCGACCGTGGGCGGCAGCATGTAATGTTGAGGGGAATGCAGGTTGTCGGAGAGCAGGCGCAGGTAGGCGGGGTGCAGGAACAGCTTTTCCTTGCCCATCCGCTGTTCCTGCAACATGCCCACGTCCACCAGCTCGCGCAGATAGCGTGCAGCGGTTTCGCGGCGTGCGATTCCGGCGTCGACGAGGTTCTGGATGCGGCAGTAGGGCTGACTGAACAAGACATCCACCAACTCGCGGCTGTAGATCTTGGGACGATGCGCGCGCACCCAATCGCAGGCCTGCTCGTGCAGCTGGCGGATGGCGTGGATCTTCGCACCCGTCCAACGCGCTGTGTCGGCGACCGCCTCCAGCATGTAAGCGATCCATGCCGCCCAGCCACCGTCGCGCGTGACGCCGAGCAACAGACGGTAGTAAGCCGCCTTGCGCTCGATGATGTAGCGCGAGAGGTAGAGCACCGGCACGTCAAGCAGATCCTGCTCCACCAGCATCAGCAGATTCAGTACCCGACCGGTGCGACCGTTGCCATCGGTGAAGGGATGGATCGCCTCGAACTGGTAATGCGCCACGGCCATGCGGATGAGCGGATCGATGTCCCGCTCTTCATGGATGAAACGCTCCCAGTTGGCCAGCTTTTCGCGCAGCAGGGTCTCACCCACCGGCGGCGTGTAGATCAGCTCACCGTTCTGCTGGTTGACCAGAGCCGTCCCAGGCACACGCCGCACCTGCATGTCCGCGTCCTTGATGCGGCTGCAGACCCGTTCAGCGGTATGGGTACAAAGCGGCCGTTCCGCCAATGACTGGAAGCCTTCCTGCAGTGCACTCCGATAGCGCAACGCTTCCCGGGTGGCCGGATCTGCTGCGCCTTGGTGGTCTGCAAAACGGAACAGTTCGTCGGTGGTGGTGACGATGTTCTCGATCTCCGAGCTTGCCTGCGCCTCAAGCAACGGGATGGTGTTGATCAGCACCGCCGGGTTGGGCAGGTGACCGGTGGCCTGCCGCAGCGAGGCCAGCGCCTTGTGAGCTTCGATGCAGGCCTTCAGCAGCGCCCGGGTTTCGAGCTCGGCGGCAGGCGGCAGCAGCGGCAGATCGTTGTAGGGCGTCTGGGCATCCATACGGCCGGCTCATGTCGATGGAATCGACATGATGCCGCTGATATGTCGAAAAAGTAACGTTTTTCGCGCATGAACCGCCAGAAAGGGACCAGTCCGCCCCGGTTACCAACGGGCATCGCGTCGGATCCGGTCCAGATCCGCCATACAGCGGATCCGGAAAGGCTTACCAGACCACTTCAGCCATCGAGCAGTTCAGGCCCGAGCCGATGCCCAGAAGCGCGATGCGATCGCCCTTCTTCAGCTTGCCCAGCTGCTTGAGCTTGCTCAGCACGATCGGCACCGAGGCCGGGCCGATGTTGCCGTGCTCACCGAAGATGGTCATGACCTTCTTCGGGTCGATGCCGAAGTTCTTGATGAACGCGGCGGTGTGCGGCTGGCTGACCTGGTGGATGACGAACTGGTCCAGTTCCTCCACGGCCCAGCCAAGGGCGATCTTGGCGGCGGCAAAGGTCTTCTGCGCCAGCTTGATGCCTTCGATCAGCAGCAGGCGGGTATCGGTGACCATGCGGTCCAGGTTGCCCAGGCACAGCTGGTTCCACTCGGTGGCCGAGCGGGTCACGCCACCCTTGTAGCGCGGGGCGTCGGGCACCAGCTCCGAGCGCGCCATCACCATGGCGGCGGCACCCGAACCGGTGGTCAGGGCGGCCAGCTCGTTGCGGAAGTCGTCGGCGGTGACGTCCGGGGCGGTCATGCGCTCCAGGGTCTTTTCGTACACCAGGTTGGCGGTCTCGCCATCCACCACCAGCGCGTAGTCGATGTCACCGCGCTCGAGCATGCGTGCGGCGATGTCCATGCCGTTGATGAAGGCCAGGCAGGCATTGGCGACATCGAAGGTCATGCACTCGTCGCTGACGCCGAGGTTGCCGGAGACGATGGAGGCCGTGGACGGCTCCAGGTAGTCGCGGCTGACCGAGGTGTTGACCAGCAGGCCAACCTGGCCGGCGGTGATGCCGGCGTCTTCCAGCGCCTTGCGGCCGGCCATGGTGGCGGCATCGGAGGCGAGGACGCCGTGGTCCCACAGGCGGCGGGCGTGGATGCCGGCGATATCGCCGAGCACGTCGGTGCGGATGCCGAGGCGATCCAACGTGGGCTGCAGCCGTTCGTTGATTTCCTTGGTCGTCAGCGTATGCGGCGCGTCGACGTGTGCCAGGCCGGCGATCGAGACATTCTTGAAGAGCATCGAGGTTAGCGCCAAGGCTCAGGCAAAAGGGGGCGCTATTCTATAACTCCGGGGCTTTAACCGCATCTTTACGAATTCAGCCTTGGCCGTATGGTGCCCGCTCAGCGCGGCGGGCACTGGAAGGCGGCGAAGCGCTGGCTGCCATCGGCCGGGGCTGCAGCGGCCTGCACGGCGTTGGCGCCGGCACTGGGGGCTTCGTTGCGGGCCAGGGTTTCCAGCTCTTCCTGCACGCGCAGCGGGTTGCGGTTGTAGAAGCCGACCTTGCTCTTCACGGTCACCACGACCTCACCCTTGGTGATGCAGCCCGCCGGCAGCGGGCCCGCCGGGAGCACGCGCACGGTCCTGCCGGCCGGTTCCATCGGCACCCAGGTGCAGGCCGTGACGGTGAGCAGCAGGGAGGACAGCAGCAGAAGGCGCATGGGCAGATCCTGAAAGGGTATGGGGCGATTCTGCCTGAACAGCCTGAATCGGGGGTAGCCGGGGCCGGGGAAAGAAGGGGTCAGGCCCCCCGACAGGGGGCTCTGATCCCAGATGCGGGCTGGGGGTCGGACCCCGCCCGGGGGGAGGGGTGCGCCCCCAGGCCGC
>JAFAFD010000111.1 GCA_023423675.1 Pseudomonadota bacterium
GACCACATGCGCAGCCAGCTGCAGTCGCTGGGCTATGCCATCGACTGGTCGCGCGAGTTCGCCACCTGCCGCCCGGACTATTACGTCCACGAGCAGCGCATGTTCACTCGCCTGATGCGCAAGGGCCTGGCCTACCGCCGCAACGCGGTGGTGAACTGGGACCCGGTCGACCAGACCGTGCTGGCCAACGAGCAGGTCATCGACGGCCGCGGCTGGCGCTCCGGCGCCCTGGTCGAGAAGCGCGAGATCCCGCAGTGGTTCCTGCGCATCACCGATTACGCCCAGGAACTGCTGGACGGCCTGGATGAGCTGGACGGCTGGCCGGAATCGGTCAAGACCATGCAGCGCAACTGGATCGGCCGTTCCGAAGGCCTGGAAATCCAGTTCGACGTGCGCGATGTCGATGGCAGCGCGCTGGACCCGCTGCGCGTGTTCACCACCCGCCCGGACACGGTGATGGGCGTGACCTTCGTATCGATCGCCGCCGAGCACCCGCTGGCGCTGCACGCCGCGAAGAACAACCCGGAACTGGCCGCGATGCTGGCCGACCTGAAGCAGGGCGGCGTGTCCGAAGCCGAACTGGAAACCCAGGAAAAGCGCGGCATGGATACCGGCCTGCGCGCCGTGCATCCGGTCACCGGCGAGCAGGTGCCGGTGTGGGTCGCCAACTTCGTGCTGATGGGCTACGGCACCGGCGCGGTGATGGCCGTTCCCGGCCACGACCAGCGCGACAACGAGGTGGCCAACAAGTACGGCCTGCCGATCGTGCAGGTCATCGCCCTGAAGGATGCGCGCAACGACGATGAGCGCACCTGGGACGCGACCCGCTGGCAGGACTGGTACAGCGACAAGAGCCGCCAGACCGAACTGGTCAACTCGGCCGAATTCGACGGCCTGGACTTCCAGGGCGCCTTCGAAGCGCTGGCCGAACGATTTGAGCGCAAGGCCCAGGGCCAGCGCCGCGTCAACTACCGCCTGCGCGACTGGGGCGTGAGCCGCCAGCGTTACTGGGGCTGCCCGATTCCGGTGATCTACTGCGCCAAGTGCGGTGCGGTGCCGGTGCCGGAAGAACAGCTGCCGGTGGTGCTGCCGGAGGACGTGGCGTTCTCGGGCACCGGTTCGCCGATCAAGACCGACCCGGAATGGCGCAAGACCACCTGCCCCGACTGCGGCGGCGCGGCCGAGCGCGAGACCGACACCTTCGACACCTTCATGGAGTCGAGCTGGTACTACGCCCGTTACACCTCGCCGGGTGCCCGTGATGCCGTCGACAAGCGCGGCAACTACTGGCTGCCGGTGGACCAGTACATCGGTGGCATCGAGCACGCGATCCTGCACCTGATGTAATTCCGCTTCTACCACAAGCTGCTGCGTGACGCGCGGATGGTGGACAGCAACGAACCGGCGCGCAACCTGCTGTGCCAGGGCATGGTGATCGCCGAGACCTACTACCGGCCGAATCTGGACGGCTCGAAGGACTGGATCAACCCGGCCGACGTGGACGTGCAGCGCGACGAGCGCGGCCGCATCACCGGCGCCACCCTGATCGCCGATGGCCAGCCGGTGGTGGTCGGTGGCACCGAGAAGATGTCCAAGTCGAAGAACAACGGCGTGGACCCGCAGGCGATGGTCGGCAAGTACGGCGCTGACACCGTGCGCCTGTTCTCGATGTTCGCCGCGCCGCCGGAACAGTCGCTGGAGTGGAACGAGGCCGGCGTGGACGGCATGGCCCGCTTCCTGCGCCGCCTGTGGGCCCAGGTGCACAAGCACGCCGCCGACGGCGCCGCCCCGGCGCTGGACGTGGCGGCACTGGATGCCAACCAGACGGCACTGCGCCGCAAGACCCATGAGACCATCGGCAAGGTCGGCGACGACTACGGCCGCCGCCACAGCTTCAACACCGCCATTGCCGCGGTGATGGAACTGATGAACGCACTGGCCAGGTTCGAGGACGCCAGCGAGCAGGGGCGTGCGGTGCGCCAGGAAGCGCTGCAGGCCGTCGTGCTGCTGCTGAACCCGATCACCCCGCACGCCAGCCACACCCTGTGGCAGGTGCTGGGCCACGGCCAGACGCTGCTGGAAGACCAGCCGTTCCCGCAGGCCGACAGTGCCGCGCTGGTGCGTGATGCGCTGACCCTGGCCGTGCAGGTCAACGGCAAGCTGCGTGGCACGATCGACGTGGCCGCCGATGCCGCACGCGAGCAGGTGGAGGCACTGGCCCTGGCCGAGCCGAACACCGCCAAGTTCATGGAAGGCCTGACGGTGCGCAAGATCATCATCGTCCCCGGCAAGATCGTGAACATCGTCGCTGCCTGATGTACCCGGCACCGGCCGCCGCCCAGGCGGCCGGTGCGTTGTCGCCACGGCCATCGGCCGATGGCCCTGCGTTCACGCGTCCTCGGGCACGCTGTCTGTTGCCGTGATCGCCCGGCTCCGCCAGACTGTTCCCATGACCCGAATTCTGCTTGCCCTCGTCCTTGCCCTCGGCCTTGCCGGCTGTGGCTTCCACCTGCGCAACAAGTTGATGCTGCCGACCGACACCGCGCCGGTGAAGGTGGTGTCCACCGCGCCCTACAGTGAGCTGGTCAAGCTGTTGAACCGCAGCCTGCTGGCATCCGGCGCGAAGCTGGCCGACGAGGACAGCAAGGATCCGGCAGCACAGCTGCAGGTGCTGTCCGAGCGCTGGGGTGACCTGCCCATCGCCATCGATGCACAGGGCCGTGCGCAGGAATACAGCCTGCGCTACGCGGTCATCTTCATCTTCCGCCGCGAGGATGGCAGCGAGCTGGTGCCGCAGCAGGTGATCGAATTGTCACGCGACTACGTGTCGCCGCCGACCGATGCCACCGGCACCACCACCGAACGCGAGATCCTGGCCGACGAACTGCGCCGGGAAATGTCCGCCTCGATCATCCGCCGCATCGACAGCGTGGTGCGTGCCGAGCTGGAGCGCGGTGGCAGCCTGTCCACGCCGAAGCCGGCCGTGACCACCGACGGCGAACCGGCGACGACGCCGGCGCCGGTCAAGCCCTGAGCTGCCGCCCACAATGGAACTGCGACCGGAGCAGCTGGCCAGCCAGGGCGGTGATACCGCGCTGGCGCCGGTATACCTGATCGCCGGCCCCGAAACCCTGCGCGTGCTTGAAGCCGCCGATGCGGTGCGCGCACGCGCCCGTGCCAGCGGCGTCGACGAACGCGAAGTGTTCGACGCCGACGGCCGCGATTTCGACTGGAACCAGCTCGACGCCAGCTTCAACGCGCCCAGCCTGTTCAGCGCCCGGCGCCTGGTGGAAGTGCGCCTGCCCAGTGGCAAGCCGGGCAAGGACGGCGCCGAGGTCATCAGCCGGTTCTGCGCCGACCCGGCGCCGGACGTGGTGCTGCTGATCACCGCCAACGAATGGAGCAAGGCCCACCAGGGCAAGTGGGCCGAGGCGGTCAACCGCGTCGGCGTGCTGTCGGTGGCCTGGGCGATCAAGCCGCACGAACTGCCCGACTGGATCGAGCGCCGCCTGCGCAGCAAGGGCCTGCGTGCCGACGGCGCCGCGGTGCAGCGCCTGGCCGAGCGCGTGGAAGGCAACCTGCTGGCCGCCGCGCAGGAAATCGACAAGCTGGCCCTGCTGGCCGACGGCCAGCCGCTGGACGTAGAGCGCATGGAGTCGCTGGTGGCCGACGCCGCCCGCTACGACGTGTTCCGTCTGGTCGAAGCGACCTTCTCGGGCCAGCCGCAGGCGGTGCTGCGCATGCTGGCCGGCCTGCGTGGCGAAGGCGAGGCCGTGGCCGCGCTGATGCCGATCGTGATCCGCGAACTGCTGGCCGGTGCCGGCCTGGCGCGGGTGCAGGCCCGTGGCGGCAACCTCGCCGCCGAAATGAAATCACGCGGCATCTGGGAATCGCGGCAGGCGCCGTACAAGCGCGCGCTGCAGCGGCACCCTGAAGGCAAGCGCTGGGAGCGCTTCGTGGCCGAGGCGGGGCTGGTCGACCGCATTGCCAAAGGGCGTGCCGACGGTGACGCCTGGCTGGCGCTGGAGCGTCTGCTGGTGGCGGTGTCCGAGGCCCGTGCCGTGCGCCTGCTCGCGCGCGCCTGAGTGATGAGCCTGCGGATCTATTACGGGGGCACCTTCGATCCGGTGCACCTGGGCCATCTGGCCATCGCGCGCGCCGCACGCGACGAACTGCAGGTGGCCGTGCGCATGTTGCCGGCCGCCGACCCGCCGCACCGCGCCGCCCCGGGGGCGACCGCCGAACAGCGCTGCCGGATGCTGTCGCTGGCCATCGGCGACGAGCCGGGCCTGCTGCTCGACCGGCGCGAGCTGGACCGGGCCGCGCGCAACCCGGGCCAGCCGTCCTACACCGTCGACACCCTGCGCGAGCTGCGCGCTGAGCTGGGCCCGAGCCGGCCGCTGGCCTGGCTGGTCGGTGCCGACAGCCTGCTGGCCCTGCCGGCCTGGCACGAGTGGCAGGCGCTGTTCGGCCTGGCCCACTTCATCGTGGCCGAGCGGCCGGGCAGCCCGTTGCGTGATGCCGTGGCTGGCGAGCTCGGCCAGGCCCTGGAAGGGCGCTGGGCCGACAACGAGCAGTCGCTGTTCGCCAGTCCGGCCGGGCGCGTGCTGCGCCTGCACCAGCCCCTGCGCGGCGAGTCGGCCAGTGCCGTGCGCGCCCAGATCGGCGCGGCCGGGGCCGGGGGGGGGGGGGGT
>JAFAFD010000150.1 GCA_023423675.1 Pseudomonadota bacterium
GACACCCTGCGCAGCCATCTGTACAACCTGCGCAAGATCATCGACAAGCCGTTCGACCGTCCGCTGCTGCACACCGTGCAGAGCGCCGGTTACCGTATCGCCGACATCGCCCAGCCCATGGCCTGAGCAGTGCCGGTACAGGAACAGGCCCGCCCCGGCTTCGGCCGGGTCGCGGGGCAGGGGACGGGCCGTCGGCCGCAGGGGTGGTCATCCACCGTGCACGTCGCCGGCACGGCGCGCTGCCTATAATCGCAGCGCTTCAACCGGGACCCCGCAATGCCGCACGGCCTGCCGCGCAAGATCCGTATCGCTTTCATCCTGCAGGCAGTGCTGGCCAGCGTAGGTATCCTGCTGGGCGCCTGGCTGGTCTCGCTGGTGATCAAGCACAGCCTGGTGGGCGCCGCTCTGCGCGAAGAGGCCGCCTACTACTGGACGCTGCACGAGGCCTCGCCCGCGCAGCCACCGCCCAATACCCAGAACATCCGCGGTTACCTGCTCGAGCGCGGCCGATCCAGCCTGTCGCTTCCGGCCAACCTGCGCACGCTGGAACCCGGTTTCCACGAACTGCCCGGCGATGACCAGCTGGTGCTGGTCGATGCCCGCCCGCAGGGCCGCCTGTACCTGGTGTTCCTGCGCTCGCGCGCGGAAATGCTGGCGTTCTGGTTCGGCATCGTGCCGGTGCTGTTGACCCTGCTGGCCGTCTACGGCGCCAGCTGGGTGACCTACCGCGCGTCCAAGCGCCTGGTGTCGCCGGTGAACTGGCTGGCGCGGCGCGTGTCGCGCTGGGACCCGGGCCACCCCGAGGCGGCCGACCTGGAGCCGGACAAGCTGCCAGCCGATATGCAGGGCGAGACCCGCCAGCTGGCCGCGGCGCTGCATTCACTGGCCAACCGGGTCACCGACCATGTGGCCCGCGAGCGCAACTTCACCCGCGATGCCAGTCATGAACTGCGCACGCCGTTGACCGTGATCCGCGTGGCCAGCGACATGGCGCTGGGCGATGAGACCCTGGAACCGCGCCTGCGCCGCAGCCTGCAGCGCATCCAGCGCGCCGGGCGGGACATGGAGGCGGTGATCGACGCGTTCCTGATCCTGGCCCGCGAGGCCGACATCGAGCCACAGATCGAGCTGTTCGATGTCAACGACATCGTCCGCTACGAGGTGGACAACGCCAACGAACTGCTGGGCAACCGCCCGGTGGCGGTGCACCTGCACAGCGCCGGCCCGGTGCAGCTGCATGCGCCGCCGCGGGTGCTGCAGGTGGTGGTCAGCAATCTGGTGCGCAACGCCTGCAACTACACCGACGAAGGCCGCATCGACGTGCAGGTCGAATCTGACCGGGTGGTGGTGCGTGATACCGGCATCGGCATGTCGGCCGAGGCGCTGGCCCGCGCGTTCGAGCCGTTCTACCGAGCCGAACCGGATCGTCCGCAGGGCACCGGCCTGGGCCTGTCGATCGTGCGCCGGCTGTGCGACCGCTTCGGCTGGAAGGTCAGCCTCGCCAGCGAGCCTGGCAAGGGCACCGAAGCCACCGTCATTTTCCGCTGACCCCTACGCCGGGCATGGCCCGGCGCTACCGGGGTCGGATCCCGTTGCAACGCAACGGGCTCTGACCCCATGCTGGATCGCCACGCAGTCGAGCACGGCTCGACTCTACAAGGGCGGTTTGCTCAGTTGCACTTGACCTTCGGCGCCACGGCCTTGGTCCAGATCGCATAGCCGGCCGGGGTCATGTGCAGCATGTCCTCGCGGAACAGCTTCGGGTCCGGCTGGCCATCGGCGCCCAGCATCGGGGTGTAGATGTCGGTGTAGCCGGCGTTGGGCAGCTTGGCCAGGGCGGCCTTGATCATCGCATTGGCCTGGTTGATCGCCGGCAGCAGGTGCGCGCGCGACGGGCTGGGCTTGATCGACAGGTATTCCACCTTGGTCTTCGGCAGGTCTCGGTGCACGCGCTGCACGAAGGCCACCACGTCATCGCGCACCTGGGTGGCGCTGCGGCCGCTGTTGAGGTCGTTGTCGCCGGCGTAGAAGAACACCTTGCACGGCGCGTAGGGCACCACGATCTGGTCGGCATACCAGGTGCTGTCGCGCACTTCCGAACCGCCGAAGCCACGGTTGAACACCGGCTGGCCCGGGAAGTCCTGGGCCAGGCTCTCCCAGAAGCGGATCGAGGAGCTGCCGATGAACTCGATGCCCCCGCGCGGCGGCGGGTTGCCTTGGTCGGCCCTGAGGAAGCTGGCCATGTCGCCTTCCCAGGCCACGTTGGACACCTGGTCGGGCACGCGCGGCGCGGCCGGCGGGCTCAACGCCTGGGCCAGCGGGGCCAGGGTCAGCAAACCAAGCGACAGCAGACAGGTACGGGCGAGTGTCATCAGCGGCTCCAGCAAGGGCAGGGGACACCCATCATAGGAGTTCGCCGCCGTGCTGCGCTTGCCCAGAGCGGGTCGTTGGCCGGCCGCCGCGGGGTGCCGCTGCCGCCCTTGTGGCAAAATGGGGGCTGTCTGCCCATTCCTGTGCACCCATGATTGCCTGCCGTGCGTCTGAGCGGTCGCTGCGCCGCGCCCCTGTTGCTGGAAAATTCCTCCGTGGCTGATCAGTTCGGCCACATGCCCCGCGGCCCGCGCCGCATCTTCCAGGCCGCCCGCTGGTCCTGGCAGGGCCTGCGCGCCGCCTGGCTGCACGAGTCCTCGTTCCGGCTGGAGGTCTACCTGCTGGTCGTGCTGACTCCGCTGGCGCTGTGGCTGGGCCAGACCCCGGTCGAGCGCGCGCTGATGATCGGCTCGATGCTGCTGGTGCTGGCGATGGAACTGGCCAACTCGGCCATCGAAGCGGTGATCGAGCGCTACGGCGCCGAGATCCACGAGCTGGCTGGCCGCGCCAAGGACATGGGCTCGGCAGCGGTGTTCGTGCTGATGATGAACGTGCTGCTGTGCTGGGCACTGGTCGTGGTGCCCCACCTGCTGGCCGGCACGTACGCCTGAACCCCCATTCCCCCACTGTCCTGAAGAGTTTCCATGTCCTTTGAGTTTCTCGCCGACCCCAATGCCTGGGTAACCCTGTTTACCCTCAGCGCCCTGGAAATCGTGCTCGGCATCGACAACCTGGTGTTCATCTCCATCGCCGTCAGCAAGCTGCCGGAAGAGCGCCGTCCGTTCGCACGCAAGCTCGGCATCGCCGTGGCCTGCATCACCCGCATCGGACTGCTGGTATCGCTGGCCTACCTGGCGCACATGGCGGCCAACCTGTTCACCGTGGCCGGCATGGGCATCTCCATCCGCGACCTGGTGCTGATCGTCGGTGGCCTGTTCCTGATCATCAAGGGCGTCATGGAGATCAAGGAGCTGATCACCGGTGGCGAGGATGAAGACCCCAGCACCACCAAGGCCTCGGCCGTGTTCGGCTACGTCATCGCGCAGATCGCGGTCATCGACATCGTGTTCTCGCTGGACTCGGTGATCACCGCCGTCGGCATCGCCGACCACATCCCGGTGATGGTCGCCGCCATCCTGCTGTCGGTGCTGGTGATGCTGCTGGCCGCCAACCCGCTGGGCCGCTTCATCGATGCCAACCCGACGGTGAAGATGCTGGCCCTGGCCTTCATCCTGCTGATCGGTGCGGTGCTGATCCTGGACGGCCTGGACGTGCACGTGCCCAAGCCCTACATCTACGCCGCGATGGGCTTCTCGGTGCTGGTGGAATGGCTGAACCTGCTGATGCGCCGCCGCGCACGCGACCACCACGTGCCGGGCGCCGGCAACTGGTAAACGATCCACCCAGGACCCCCGGCACTGCCGGGGGTTCTGCGTTATGGGGGCTGCTGCGCTCGCCGGGCATGGCCCGGCGGAATCACGCCGCCACCTGTGAACCGGGGTCAACACTGTTTTCCCGCGGCGAGGCTTAATCGGCGACGGCAAAGCGCGCAGGCTACGCAGCTTCCCGTTTCCTCCCCACAGGAACCCCCATGAATTCCAGAGCCGCACTGCTGGCCCTCGCCGTCGGCGCCTTCGCCATCGGCACCACCGAGTTCGCCCCGATGGGCCTGTTGCCGGTCATCGCCGAGGGCGTGGGCGTGAGCATTCCTTCCGCCGGCATGCTGATCACCGCCTATGCCGTCGGCGTGATGCTGGGCGCACCGGTGATGACCCTGTTGATGGGGCGGTTCGGCAAGCGCACCGCGCTGATGCTGCTGATGTCGATCTTCGTGGTCGGCAACCTGCTGTCGGCGCTGGCGCCGAACTACGGCCTGCTGCTGCTGTCACGCCTGGTCACCAGCCTCAACCACGGTGCGTTCTTCGGCATCGGCGCCGTGGTCGCGGCCAGCCTGGTACCGAAGGAGAAGCAGGCCGCCGCCGTGGCCACCATGTTCATGGGCCTGACCATCGCCAACATCGGTGGCGTGCCGCTGGCCACCTGGGTCGGCCAGCAGCTGGGCTGGCGCCTGTCCTTCGCCGGCACGGCGGTGCTGGGCCTGGTTGCGATCACCGCCTTGGGCCTGGCGCTGCCGGCGTCGGCGCCGGATGCGCGCCCGGACGTGCGTCGCGAGATACGCGCGATCCTGCAGCCGCAGGTGCTGCTGGCGATGGCCACCACGGTGCTGGGTGCCGGTGCGATGTTCACTCTCTACACGTACGTGGCGCCGGTGCTGGGCGAACTGACGGGCGCGTCGAATGCATTCATTGCGATGTCGCTGGCGCTGATCGGCATCGGCTTCACCGTCGGTAATGGTATCGGCGGGCGCATGGCTGACTGGTCGCTGGATGGCGCCACGCGCATCCTGTTGGCCGTGCTGGCGGTGCTGATGTTCGTGCTGCCGCTGGCTTTCATGAGCCACGCCACGGCGGCGCTCGGTGTGCTGCTGTTCGGTGCGGCGACCTTTGCCCTGGTGCCGCCGCTGCAGATCCGGGTGATGCAGGTGGCCAGCGAGGCGCCGGGGCTGGCGTCGTCGATCAACGTCGGTGCGTTCAACCTGGGCAACGCGGTGGGTGCGGCGCTGGGTGGCGCGGTGATCAGCGCGGGCCTGGGGTATGCGGCGATTCCGGTGGCCGGTGGGTTGCTGGCGGTGTCGGGGTTGCTGCTGGCGTGGCTGGGGCGGTCACGCGCGCCGGTGGCAGAGGCTTGTTGAACGGTGTGGGGGGGGCCGGCAGGGCTTGCAGCCCTGCACCC